>JAGHBZ010000342.1 GCA_021160705.1 Candidatus Sumerlaeota bacterium | reverse complement strand
TTGACTCTAGAGAGAAAAAGATATATCCTGTAAATAATTATTTCAACAATACTTTATAAAAGAGGAGGCGAATAATGAGAGGAAAAAAGATTATATGTTATGGTTTTTTTATTATTCTATTTGCTTTTGCGTTTGCCCGAGCAGGATTGAGCGAGCCAGAACTTGACATTCCCCCAATCGGCGCTCATCAAGAGCAGGACGAGTTATTCGGTAAACCTTTTCTTGAGAAAGAAAGGCAGGGGTTAATAAAGGTAAGGCGAATAGAATTGCCTGCAAAGCCTATCACTCCTGCAGTAAGTCCACGAGTCACAAAAACTGTATTTGGGTATCATCCGTATTGGGAAGATGGAGAAGAAAGACAATATCGTTACGACTTGCTCACACATATCGCCTATCACTCTGTTGGGATAAACTATAGTGATGGCTCATTAAATAACCACGTGTATACCAGAACCGGGTATCAGAACCTACGGGACCTCGCACACGCCAACGGAGTTAAAATCCTTATTAGTGCGACGTTATTCGGCTCCAGTAACGTTAATTCTTTCCTTGATAACACCACAGCGCAGAATAATGCAATCAACAATCTCCTGACTGAGGTGCAGAATGGTAATGCAGATGGCGTAAACATAGATTTTGAATTTCCGGACTCTGCCCATCGCGATAAATTCACCACGTTTATGAATAACCTTGCAACGGCGTTTCGAGCCTCTGACCCAAATTATTATATTGCGTGCGATGTGGGTGCATACCCAATGAGTGCATTTGATGAGCCAGCATTGGCTGACATTTGTGATGGAATCTTCTCAATGGCGTATAATTATCACTGGTCAGGCAGTAGCATAGCGGGTCCGGTATCACAGCTGGAACGTGGAACGCTCTATACCTCCACAGCAGTACTTGACGCAATGAGAGATTTCCTGAATGATGGAGTTGACCCTGCAAAGCTCATTTGTGGACTTGCGTGGTATGGGTATGAATGGAAATGCGACAGCCCAGACCCTGGAGCAAGTACGGTAGCCTCGGGAAATGCGTTCTTTTATACCACTGCGGTCAGTCGTTTTGCCACTTATGGAAAAATCTGGTATTGGCCCGCTGACCAGCCATATTACGCTTACTATGATGGAGCAGACTGGCGACAGGGCTGGAGCGATGACTGGGTAAGCTGGCGACACAAGATGCGGATTATTAAAGAACTGGACATTGCCGGCATTGGTATGTGGGCTCTGGGCTACACCAGCCCTACTAATGACGATAATTATCCCCGACCCTGGGAGGCTATAGATGAATTTTTTACCGATGACAATATGATTATGCTGGATAACTTTGAAGTCTGGGATGTTAACTGGAAAGACCCGAATTATAGTGGTCAAACATCCGGAGATGCCGATGGAGACTCAACTTTTGCCCAATCCAATGATTATGTTTATGGCTCTAATAGCTCGTATTCAGCAAAGCTACATTATGATTTTGAATCCACGCCTGCCCGAATCCGTGAATATTATGATGATACCTACCGTCCAAGTGATTGCGGGAGAGGGTTCTTCGGTAAACACGCTAAAATACGTATGTGGATTTATGGAGATAATAGTGGAAACCAGATAAGCCTCATTCTGGACGATGGTGGCGAACTCGAACAGACCTCCTGGAGAACCATCAATTGGTCAGGGTGGCAAATGGTAGAATGGGACCTGGCAACTGATTCTATAACCAGTTTCTACGCGGGAAACGGGGTACTTGACAGCGACCAGCTTGATATTGATAGCATCTACTTTCAGGCTTTTAGTGGTCATCTGGTCGGTAATATCTACTTTGACGACTTATGCTTTGTTCCCGGGGTGCAGAAAGTGACGGTGGGTAGCAGTGGAGATTATTCAACTATCCAGGCAGCAGTTAATTCGTTTGCTGGCGATACCAACCACGAGGATAATGTTATTGAACTTATTGACTCCAGTTATAACCTTACCAGCGCACTGACAATTACTAAGCCCGGAATGACCACTGATACGCTGATTATCCGTCCAGCCACTGGTATTAACCCCATCATCATCACTCCCAAAAATGATGGAGGGAATGCTATTACTGTACAGGCAGATGGCAACGTAATTTTTGGCAGTGACGCTCAGACCATTACCATTATTCCTCGCTATAGTGATGGACCAGGGTTAAACGGGGCGCTTGGAAATTCTGGCACACGCTGTATGTATGTGACAGAAGATACTACTAAAGTTAACCTATGGTTGAAGAATATCTTAATATCCGCAAGTAACAGCTCTAATCTTCCCGCAAGTGATGGTAAAAGTGCCGCTGACGTCGGCTCACATACCATATATTCTAATGATGGAATTTTCATCGACAGCGGGTACCTCTACGGGAGCAGTTATTATGGTAATAATTGTTTTATGGACAATGTAACTGTGACGTGTGTGGCAGATGATGGAGCTATACTTGCCGGGGATGGCGACCTGGGTACAATTATTCGTGCGGGGTGTCGTTTCAGCTATAATGGTGGGCTTGGCATTTATGCGGGTTCTTCACGGATTGATTTCTTCGGCACAAAATCAAGTCCTGTTATTGTCAATGATAATGGACAGGAGTATGGTGGCTCAAATAGCAACGGTGGACATGGTATCCGCACAATGAACAACTACGATATGATAAATCGCATTAATTGGCTCGCAGTAGTGAATAACGCAGGAAACGGTTTCTGGATAGATTCCATTAGTGGTTACGCTGATTTTATCTGCAGAAACTCCTGTTTTGCCTTCAATGGAGTAGATGGTTCATATTACTGTAATGTGCGTTTTGACGATGCCAGCACCCTTAATGTCACGTTTATAGACTGCACGTTCCTGGACGCAAAATACAACGGTGACGACATCTATATTTCCAGTACAGCTGACGATACCAGCATAGACCTTATTGATTGCGTCATTGCGGGTGGCGGTAATCCCTCAATGGAGGACACCCTGAATATTAATACTGGAAGCACCAATGGGACAATGAATCTGGACCACTGTGCGCTTGTATTAAATGGACCAAATTCTCTCCTGCCCACCTATAATGGTCTCTATGGCAAGTTAGCGGGGTTTACTCAGACAAATGTCAT
The DNA here is from genome assembly GCA_021160705.1 of Candidatus Sumerlaeota bacterium. Classification (GTDB taxonomy): domain Bacteria; phylum Sumerlaeota; class Sumerlaeia; order MWCT01; family JAGHBZ01; genus JAGHBZ01. The sequence goes on along the minus strand of JAGHBZ010000342.1, from coordinate 538 downwards.
AAATGACGACCCACAATTTGTCTCTACTACGTTCAATAACGGTGATAATAGTAATTTTGTTGACGTGCAAAACACTGCGTATGCAAACGCAGCCTCTGATGGCGGAGCATTGCATGGTTATGGTGATTATGTAGGCGGTGTACCTACGCCGACGCCCACGCCCACGCCAACACCAACACCAACACCAACACCAACACCTACTCCCACTCCCACACCAACAGCAACTCCATCACCTACACCCACTCCGACGCCCACTCCTACTCCAACTCCTACACCATCTCCCACGCCTACTCCGAGCCCGACACCATCGCCCACACCAACACCAACCGCAACTCCTACACCCACTCCTTCTCCTACACCTACCGGTACGCCTACTCCAGTAGCATCTTATGACTTTGAGATGAACACTGATGGCTGGACATTCACCGCACCAAATGCCAACACCCCTGATGCCGCCTACACTGGCGCTACATCTGGATATGACCTGCACAAACTCGGCATCACTACTGATAACACCACCAGCAGATTTGGATACTGG
>JAGHBZ010000042.1 GCA_021160705.1 Candidatus Sumerlaeota bacterium | reverse complement strand
GTTTTTCATACGAACCCCTCCTGCTTCTGGAAATGTTCTTTTGAATTATAGCACGTGAGGATTTCGGAAATGTGGTGTGGTATACCACCATGCTATAACCCTTGGAACGTGGAAAGTCAATGGTGATCAGGTGTATACCCTTCAGAATCCACAAAATGATTAATCATCATAGTAACAATGATTAATACAGTAAAAAGTGAGATTACATTTAAATGTATGCGGAATTCTTTGGATGCTTTTGTGGCCTCTTCTAGAAAAGTTGTAACTTTTCTCTCAAGCTGCGTAGTCTTTTTTCGGATTCTTTTACCTAAAAGATACACAATACCAAATAATACAAGCCCTGTGATTATAAAAATTATCATCTTATCTTCCTCCTTCCACTTTCAAAATGAGTCGTTTTTGATGATTTCATACCGACCTCTCATCAAGTCTATAAACATGAGGTGATATTCGGGAAGCTCGGATACGATGTGACGAGCTTCCGGGAAGCGCCGGGCTACACGCTCGATCTCGTTCTGTTCTGTAAGGCGAAGCACAGCTAAATAGTGAGCTTGTTTCAAAGCTGTGATGTTCAGATCTGTGAAATTTTGAGTGATAAGAAGTATGTCGATACCTCCTTTTCTCCCTGCTCGTATTATTCGCTCAATTCCCCGTGGAAAGTTCGAACGTGGGAAAAAGATATGTGCTTCATCGATCATAAGAACAATGTTTTTCTCTTCCCAAATAGCTTCACAAAGTTGATCCAGGAATTTGTTCACATTATTAGTTTCTGTATAAGTAAACACGAGGAGTGCACGTTCCAGTTTTTGTAGAACCTTCCGCGGATCGAGTTTTCGGATATTTTCTTGATGCACTTCCAGAAGATATACACCACTAATATCCGCGTGATCTTCGCTATTATCTACAATTATAAGTTTTTTACCTTCTGAAAGTCTATCAGCTAAACGCTTTGCGAAATAGCTTTTTCCCGTACCGGATTTTCCTATAACAAGCCAGTTCACTTTTTCTCACCTTCTTCTTTCTCAGCTTGTCCTTGCTGCTGGAAAAAAGGGAGTTGTACAGACGATTGAGCATTTGCAGGAGTCAGGAAAAGTCCTCCACCTATGATTATGAGGCCGATGATAAAGCGTTTCTTTGGGTCAAGAAGAGTTGCTTTCAGCGTTTGTGCTAACGCGCTTTGAAAACCTATAAGGTTAAGCATTGCAGTGGTAGATGCTGCGTATGTCGATGCAAAAGCGTGGGGATCCGGAGCCTTTTTGAAGCTTGCACCTACAAGTCCGAGATAATAGAGTGCTTGTTCTAAAGGCATGTTTTGAAGATCTTTCAGATAAGTTTCATCAACCTCTTGAGGGATCTCCTCTTCCTTTTCCTTATAAAGTTCCTCCTCATTTAATCTTTGTTCCTTTATTTCTTGTTCAAGTTTTTCAAACTCACTCATGTTCATTCCTCCTTTCTCATATTCCTAGCTGCGAAAGTCTGAGAATTTTACGTTGTGCAAACTGTTGGTGAAAAGGTTGTTGTTGAGAAGGTTGAGAATTTTTGGATTTCGATGATGCTGTAAGAAACACAAAAGGCAGGGTAAATGCAAACGTAATGAGGATAATTATTAGGAAGATTTTGTCATCTTGTTTTGATGGCTGTGGTTGTTCTTCTTTTTCAAACTCTAAATTTGAAATGTCTTGTTGTTGTTTTTCATAGTAAGTTGATACGCTTCTGTCTATGGCTTCAAGAAGTAATTGAGGAACTTGAGAAACAGGCTGGGAAGGTGTAGATTGAGGTGGAGAAGATGCAGTAGGTTGTATCTGTTGAATTTGTTGAGGCGGCTGAGATGGTTCTGAATGTTCAGAAAACTGTTTAATTTTCTGGTGAAACCTGTCAAGGTATTCTTGAGCCAGTTTGGTGGCAAGCCTCACTTTTTCCTCTTTTTTCTCGGGTACCTCTGTGACTTTCTCCAGAAAAAAGTTTTTCGCATCAGGATATGAGCTTCTAATCGCCTGAACGTGATATTTAATGCTACGCGGTGCAAGATCATGAAGTGCGCCTATTTCCTGATATGTACATCCTAGAAGTTTTAAGAAAAACGCTCGAAACGCTTCTAGTGAAAAAAGTTTCATCTTTTCACCTCGCTTTAGGTTATACATTTGTATACTATCAGAAAAATTATACAACATGTAGGGTTTCAAGTAAGGATAACACTCAAGTAAGGATAATGTCGGCACTTGAAATGTTCGTATAAATTGCTGTTGTGTCGAGCTTGCTGTGTCCAAGAATGTTTTTAACAAGTGTGATGGGTTTTCCTTCTGCAAGAAGCCGAATAGCGAAGGAATGCCGAAAGATGTGAGGAGTAATTCTTTTGCCTATGAGTTTTGATATGCGCTGAGCTTCTTTTTGAATTTGGCGCCTATGCGGGAGATTAGGAAAACCGGCTTTGTACAAAAGATCAATAACATGCTTTGATACGCGAAGGATTCGCTCTTTGTTTCCCTTTCCTTTTACCTTTATGATGTAATTATCCCCTTCCTGGGTTATATCGTTCTCTGTGAGATTTTCAAGTTCCCCAATACGTAAACCTGTCTTATAGAGGAATTCAAAAATATAAGAAAAAGGCTCGCAAGCTGT
>JAGHBZ010000178.1 GCA_021160705.1 Candidatus Sumerlaeota bacterium | reverse complement strand
GATCAGCGGCCAATTCGGCCACGACGCGAATGCCCGCTTGCTGGAATTGCTGGGAGACTGCAGACAAAGCGTTGCGAATGGAGGCATTGATATCGGTGTGTTGGAAACTATACTCCTCTTGTCGCGAGAATCTCAATAGGTGTTGGACGATCGCCTTGGCCCTCAGCCCAGCCCGTTCGATGGTTCGCGCGGCAGCATAGTTCGGGTCATCCATGTCCAGGTCTCGAAGCAACAACTGGGCATTGCCGATAATCGCGGTCAACGGATTGTTAATCTCGTGTGCCACTCCCGTAGCCAACTCCGCAACGGCTGAGAGGCGCGCCGACTGGAGCGTCGTGGTCTCTTGCTGAACATGTTTGCTTGTGTCCATGCTGAAATTGATCGTCCGGATGACTCGACCATGTTCATCCGTCAAAGGATAGGCAGTGGTCCGTCGTCGGACGATCTTCCCATCCCACCGACTGCGGCGATGGATAGCAGTGACAGACTTACCGCTGCGAAAAGCCTCGGCGGTGGGGCAACTTTTACACGGGCGCGTCCTACCCGCGTGGATCGCGTAGCAGTGTTTGCCCACCAGATTTCCGAGCGGAAGTCCCCAGAAGGCAGCGCTAGCCTGGTTCGCCGCAACGATGCGGAAATTTCTGTCAATGATTTCCACGCAGCCAGTGACAGCGTCAAGAACGATTTCCAAAGTTCTGCGCGCTTCGCTGAGTTCCCGCTCCAAGGAGGCGATCAAAGAACCCGCACGCCTAAGTCCCGCCGACTCCTCTCCGATCTGCGTCTCCTTCGCATCGCCGAGGTCGGCTAGTGAAGTATCTTGCCACTTCTCTGGCAACTTCAAACTAGAGACCCCTTGCATCTTCCTTTCCTTTGCAATGGCACTCTCACCTCGGCGACCTCAATGGGATTCTGAAGTAGAAGGTGCTTCCCGACCCGGGCTGACTTTCGACCCAAATCGTTCCACCATGCAACTCTACCATGCCTTTTGCAATAGAAAGACCAAGCCCTATCCCTTTGTGCTCGCGACGCAAGGATGATTCTACCTGATAAAAGCGATCGAATATTCTTTCCTGCTCTTTCTCAGGGATGCCGATCCCATTATCCGTTACGGCGACCAAAAGAGCATCGCCGTCAACCTCGGCTCGAATACTAATCTGCCCCCCGGTCTCTGTGAACTTGATCGCATTAGACAAAAGGTTGGAGAGAATTACACACAACTTTTGCTTATCCGCAACAATAGTGGGCAGATCTGGAGGAATCTCCGTCGAAATTGTATGTTCTTTTTCCTCTGCTAGAGGACGTATCCCCTCCAAAACTAACTCCACGATTTCAGAGAAACGGACTGGCTGAGGCTGCAGTTCTAACTCGCCAGACTCAAGGTGACTAAGATCGACCATATTCTCAATGACGGACTTGAGCTGCATGGCAGCATCTACTACGATATCTAGATGCTCCTGAATCGCCTCCGTCGCCTCTTCCTTCATCAACGTACTATAGGCCAGGATAATGGCTAACGGAGTTCGCAACTCATGTGCGGCGATACTAATGAACTCACTCTTTAGGTAATCCAATTCCGCTAGTTGTTGATACGCCTTCTGTATTCTCTCGAACATTCGAGCGTTCTCAATAGCCGCTGCTGCCTGCCCGGCCAGAACGGAGGTAAACTCCACGTCGCTTTCGGTGAATGGTGAAGCGCCTGGCCCTTTGGCCAGATTCAAGACCCCGATCACGGTACCCCTAAAGAACAATGGAACGGATATGGCACTGCTGATTTCGGATCGGCGTACCGCCTCGGCGAACCTTGGATCCTCTTTCAAGTCTCCTTGCAGGATGAGCGGCTCGCCATGCTCAGCAACCCAACCAGCGATCCCTTGCCCCACCTTTTGTCCTCTTTGGGATGTAGCCTCCTCCGGCAGTCACACTGCAGCCCGGACGATTAACTCACCACGCTGCTCGTCGAGCAACATAAGCGATGAACGTTCTGAACCGGTTTCCTCCGCCGCAGTACGCACGATCTTCTCCAAAAGGTCTTCCAGCCGTATCGTGCCCATGAAGGCCTTACTCAGTTCAAAAAGGGGTATCAACGCCCTGAGTCGTGCATTCTCTCGCTCTAGTCGCTTCCTTTCCAAGGCTCTGTTTACTACGTCCAGCAGTTGAGGACCGTCAAAGGGCTTGGCCAGGAAACCGGATACGCCCAAAGTTATCCCCTGAATGGCTAACTCCATAGTGCCGAACCCGGTGATGATCACCGCCGCCACATCTGGATCGAACTCCTTGATTCGCCGATACGCCTCGAGACCGGACAGATGGGGCATCCTGATATCAGTTAGGAATAGGTCGAAATGCTCCGAGCGTGCGGTTTCAACCGCTTCGAGTCCATCCGACACAGCCGTAACCTGGTAACCCTCTGCCGTGAGAACCAACGTAATCATTCTCTGAATAGTCTTTTCGTCGTCAGCGACGAGGATCTTTTCTCTCGCTACCGGCATGCCTGCCCAGTCTCCTGATCTCTGCTTCGCAGTGCGCGATACAGCACATTCCTCTCCTGCTTGCTGGCGGATATTCCATGTGCCTGGCCCTAGTGGCGAAAAGGGTTCGATGGTAAGCGCGTCGGCTTCCTGGCTTTACCCATTGACCCCCGCTTCCCCGTTATTATAACAACAAAGAGGGGATACGCGGTAAAGGCCACATTAATTCGCCGTAAAAGAAAAGTATAAGGACAACTTGGTTCATCCCACGCAACATTTTCCCAATACGGCGCTCTTTCGATGCCCATGCGAAGGTTTGACCGACATGATGCCGATACTGTGTACACGACAATGTGGCCCTGCGTGGTGTTCTAATCATAGGGGCGTATGGTGTAGCCGTGGCGCAATATGTTCTTGAGGTATCGGGGATTGCGAGGCGAGGGTTCGATCTTCTCCCGTATATTCTTGATATGAACTCGAACGAGGTCCGGCATCCCTGTGCCTGGAGGGTATCCCCACACCTGTTGGAGGAGTTTTTCAGCGGAAAAGACCTTTCCAGGGTTGCTCATAAGAAACCGTAGTAACTCGAATTCCACCGGGGTCAGTAAGACCTTACGATCCGGAGTTATCAGTTCGTAAGTCTGGCAATCTAACACCAAAGGACCTACCTCAATCCGCTCGGGCGGAACTTCCATCTGATCCGGATGGCTACGCCGTAGCAAGGCCCTAACACGTAGTTCCAACTCGCGCAGATCAAAAGGCTTGGTCAAATAGTCATCGGCACCCGCTTCAAATCCCTCAATTTTGTCAGCGATCTCCCCCTTCGCAGTGAGGAAGAGAATAGGAGTGGATAAGAACCTGGGATTAGCCCGGAGATGTCGGCACACCTCGATACCGCTCATGCCGGGCATCATGATGTCGAGGACGATAAGATCCGGGTGCTCGCGCCTGGCAATCTCCATGGCATCGGCTCCCCGGTAGGCTACACGAACCTCATAGTTTGCCCGGCGAAGAGTTCGCTCGATGGTCTCAGCCACGTCCTCATCGTCGTCAACCACAAGAATCGAATAGGCCATTGCTTACTCCTTATCTCAAAACGCTAAAATTGCCGTTGCGGGTATCACGACCTTCCTCGGACTTCGCATACCTGTTAGATTCTCTGAGAGATTTCGCGGTTACATTTAGAACGACATGGTTTAAAGCGGGCTGGTATCCTTTCTATGCTTATTATAGCAGTTTACTCCGAATTTTACAACGACACAACGTCTCAGGGTAGCCGAGACCATACAATAAGATCGCCGTGTGACATCTCCTTTTTGAATTTCTAATACCGATTATTATTTTTATTTACTTCTCACGTTATCTATGATATAATACGTTAAGAGAGATCATTCTGATCCTATAATTGTGGCCTTGGCCCGCATTCAAAGAGCGATGGGCGACGCAAGTCAAGAAGGGGGCTTATAAAATGCCAGAAAGACTCATCGGACATGTCACCCATTATTACAATCGGATCGGAGTAGCAGCCATTGAACTGGTGGATACTCTTCGGGTGGGTGAGAAAATCCACATATTAGGCAAGACGACCGATTTCATCCAAACCGTGACTTCGATGGAAGAGAACCACTGTCCCATCCAAATAGCGGAAGCGGGACATGCAGTCGGCATCCGCGTTGGCGAGCGAGTTCGCAAGAACGACAAGGTTTACATCGTTGAAGAGAACTAGCCCGACATTCCTCCTTAAT
>JAGHBZ010000482.1 GCA_021160705.1 Candidatus Sumerlaeota bacterium | reverse complement strand
GTTACTTTGGTAACAGGATACAACGCTATGTCCAGCAGGATATGCACTCGTTACGTGAGATGGGTGCTACGTATGTACTGCATACATTCAGCGAGAACGATTTCCACTTTTTTCGTGGCACAATGAAAGAAATTGTCAAGATAAGCCACGATGAGGGTTTAGCCGTTTACATTGACCCCTGGGGAGTCGGGAAAGTATTTGGTGGTGAGGCGTTCACTGAGTTTGCTCTCCGAAACCCTCACGTCCAGCAAATTGTTAATGACGGCAAACCCGCCCCAATGGCGTGTCCTAACCAGCCGGAGTTCCGCCAGTTTATGAAAGACTGGATTGATGCCGCTGTGGAGACCGGGGCTGACGTACTGTTCTGGGACGAACCTCATTTTTATCTCTCTGACTGGATGGGTGGCAGACCAGGTACCTGGGGATGTTATTGCCCTGCCTGTCAGGAACTTTTTCGTCAACGATTCAACCGCGATATTCCCAAAGAAAATAATGAAGAACTTGAGCGTTTTCGCCAGGACTCGCTTCGGGATTTTCTCGAAGAAATGATTGTCTATACACATACCCTGGGGCGAAAAAATGCCATTTGCGTCCTACCTCAAAAAGAGAAATTGCCGGATAAATCATTATGGGAATCCTTTGCTTCTATTAGTGGACTGAATATTTTTGGCACTGACCCATACTGGTACTTCGCAGAGAAAGACCCGCAGGATTTTGTGAGCAATTATTCCCGGCTGGTAATGGAGATATGCCAGAAGCATAAAAAACTTCAGGCTCAAATCTGGATTCAGGCTTTTAAACTCCCCGCTGGCAGAGAGGATGAGATTGAGATTGCCTTTGACGCTGCGGTAAATGCCGGGATAAGGAACATCGCTGTCTGGGCGTTTGAAGCCTGTGCCTGTATGTCGTATATTCGTGCAGAACGTCCAGAAGTTGCCTGGGACGTCGTCAAAAAATGTTTCCAGAAATATCACAGTGCGAAATAGCCCCCAAACAAAAGGAGTCGATAGTGAGTCTTTATTGTTTGTAAGACTGAAAACACTCACGATGGAGAACAATGCTTAAAAAGTGTTCGAGTAAATCCTTATTTATAACCCTTATTATCTTCCTTAGTTCCTTTATTTATGCGCAAACATCAGAGCGAGACGCAAATCCAGCGCTGAGTGGTAGCCGCACTCAGCTGAGCCGAGTACCTGATAAGACTGACCAGCCTGACAAACAAATAAGCTGGAATGTAGAACTAGTCGGGCATATAGGGGGGAGATGCTTTACTATCTTTGTGCAAGGCAATTATGCCTACCTCGGCGAGGGACCTGCTTTACGTATACTGGACATTACCAACCCAGCAGACCCACAACCGATGGGATATGTGGTACTTTCTGATTTTATTTTTGGGCTCTATGTAAGTGGCGAATATGCCTATGTATCTGCTGATGAGGCTGGCTTACGGATAATTAACATCAGCAACCCTTATGCTCCGGTTGAAGTCGGGTATTACGATACACCGGGCGAAGCCCGGGGAGTCTATGGGAAGGGGAATTATGCTTACGTAGCAGATGGGAAGCCTGGCTTATGGATAATTAATATCTCCAATCCATCTGCTCCGGTTGAAGTCGGGTATTACGATACACCATACTATTCCAGAGAGGTATTTGTAAGCGGGGATTATGCTTACGTAGCAGATGGGAAGTCTGGTTTACGGATAATTAACATCTCTAATCCATCTGCTCCGGTTGAAGTCGGGTATTACGATACACCGGGCTATGCCCAGGAAGTCTATGTGAGTGGGAATTATGCCTACGTAGCAGATGGGAGGTCTGGTTTAAGGATAATTAATATCTCCAATCCATTTACTCCGGTTGAAGTCGGGTATTACGATTTACTGGGTTGTGCTTGTGGAGTCTATGTGAAGGATGATTATGCTTACGTAGCAGATGGAAGGTCTGGCTTACGGATAATTAATATCTCTACTCCATCTGCTCCGATTGAAGTCGGATATTGCGATACACCGGAGAATGCTGTGGGGGTCTATGTCAGCGGAAATTACGCCTATGTGGCAGATATGGATGCGGGCATACGGGTAATTAATGTTACTAATCCTTCTATTGCCTCCCAAGCCAGTTATTATAATATACCCACTTATGTCAGAGATGTAGTTATGAACCAAAATTTTGCCTGCGTGGCAGACCATTACTCTGGCTTACGGATAATTGATGTCACTGACCCTTTTGCTCCAGTTGACTCTGGAGGCTGTGATACAGTGGGATTCTCCTGGGGAATTTATATCAACGGGGATTATGCCTACATCGCTGATGAGACTTCAGGCTTACGAGTAATTGACATCAGCAATCCATCTGTACCAGTGGAAGCTGGATATTATGATACACCCAGTTATGCCCGGGACGTGCATGGGAATAGGGATTGTGTCTGTGTGGCTGATTGGGAGTCAGGGTTACGGATTATCAACACCACCAACCCCTCCGCTCCGGTTGAAATCGGTTCTTATGACACACCCGGTTATGCTTGGGGAGTTTATGTGAATGGGAATTATGTCTTCGTGGCGGATTGGGATTCAGGGCTACGAATAATTAACATCTCCAACCCCTATGCACCGGTTGAAGCCGGTTTTTATGATACACCCGGGCACGCCGTCGGGGTCTTTGTGAGAGGTAATTACGCCTACGTCGCTGATAGCTCCTCAGGCTTACGAATAATTGACATTAGCAATCCTTGTGCTCCGGTTGAAGTCGGGTATTACGATACACCGGGTTACGCCAGGGAGGTATATGTAAGCGGGGATTATGCATACGTCGCTGATGGACCCTCAGGCTTACGGATAATTAATATTAATAATCCTTATGCTCCGGTTGAAGCAGGGTATTATGATACATCGGGCGATGCCAAAGGAGTCTGTGTGAGCGGGGATTATATCTATGTGACAGATGCCTCCCACGGGTTATATATTCTGCGATTCACCGATGCTATACCTACGCCTACACCCACACCAACCGAAGACACCTACCCCAACACCTACTGAAACCTTACACTAGCTTTTACACCACCTGCGCATTACACATTTGGCACAGGGGAAGACATCTGGCAGTTTGCTGTCGAGATATCACCTTATGATATGCCCACAACTACGTCTGGTGGTAGTTATCTGGGTCTCTCGCCCAACGGCTCTACGAATTGTTTCTCCTACTGGTTTAGCCCGGATGTAAGTATAGAAGATGGCAGGCTCTACCGGGCAAGGTTTGAAACCCGCAGTAGTGTGAGGAACCCTGACGATGCGGTACAGTTCCGTCTGCGGGTGAATCAGAAGGGCTCCTGGCAGGGGTGGAATAGAGTCGTCAACAGCTACAACCAGCAAGCTCCATCCGCATCCGAGTGGAAGACCTACGATGTCTTCTTCAATCCCAATGTTACCGACACCAGCGATAATCTCGCGGTCTTCTCCTTCGACATCCTGAGTTTCAGCCCCGCCGATGCCACCACCAGCTGGCTTTTCCTTGAATCCCTGCGCCTTGAACAGGTTACCATAACGCCATAACCATTATTCCAC
>JAGHBZ010000463.1 GCA_021160705.1 Candidatus Sumerlaeota bacterium | reverse complement strand
GGAGGTTATCTGCTTTTATTTTCCAGCTATAAGAAGGTATCCCATTATTAATTTCAATTTTGCCTTCCCCGAGTTTAACGATACCACCGTTTACAAAACAATAGGTCTCAAAGAACTCCACCATATTAGGATGTCCTTTTTCAAAATCCTGATACTGGAGCACAGTATGGAATTGGTCGCCCTGAAGAGGGGGGAAAATGAGTTGTTTGCCATCAGCTTCAATTTTCAGGCGAAATTTCACTTTATCCGTGTCGGGTTTCGCTATTTTGTTCAGTAAAGGTAAGGGTTTCTTTCTAACAGGTTTTTTCCAGCCAGAGACCCATTCATTAAGATAAAAGGCGTTTAGCCTGGAGCGAACTTCAAGCACAGGTATATTATTTTCAAGATAGAAGGAGCCAGAGTTAAGCGTATTGGTGGAGCGCCCACAATCAGCGACAATGTTTTCGAAGTCAATCCGATTGCCCTTAATAAAAGCGAGTCCTCTGATGTTGTGTATCGGCACGGGTAATTCCCAGTAATATATCGTAGCATTATGTAGCTCCACTTCGCCATCAATCATTCCCGGATAAAACTCAGGATTTTTCAAACGAGACAAGAGTGCTACAAATAGCTGTCTGTATCCCTTAAGAAGATTGCCATAGAAACGGGTACTTGAGGCGTTCGACAAAGGCGTAGATGCGCTCTGATTCTGGAACGCTATTTTTAAGAGTAGCGATGCCCTGCCGTCCATTATGATAGGCTCAAGGATAGTAAATAATTCCTCTCGTACCCGGGCAAGGTCAATCTCAGAGCTTATGAGTAAATTCAATCTTTGAAGTGAAATGTCACCGGACACAGAGATAGGAGCAGAATCAACAAGTGCAGAGACTGAATTGATGGTTAGCGTAGCATCAGCAAACTGAAGATTGCATTTAACATTCTTTAAATTAAGGGTGCGTTTTTGAAACCGTAAATTAATATCATCCACATCCGCCGTAAGAGAAACTGAATCCTCAAGTTTATTGTGGGAAGCAATTTCTCTTCGTGCCTTAAATGTGTACTTAAGCACGCCGTCGGTATTTATCAGCACGTTTTTGCCAATATTATATTTATGCAGTATATCAAAGATAGCGCTTGGTGAAGTTTTCCCGGCGATTGTAAGTTCCCACTGAGGATTATTCCAGAAATAAGGAGTGCTGTATATTCTGCCAGTGATGGTGGTAGGGACTCTCTCAATTTTAGTCAGCAATTTATCTATGATGACCTGTTTCTCAGAAGCAGAGATACTCCCAGAAATCTCAAACGGAGACACATAACGGCGCGGTGAGATTTTCAGGTTATTGAAGTCTGCAGTAGAGCGGAACTCAAGTGTATTTAGTTTTATGCCATTTGAGACATCCAGTTGGGTCTTCCCGCGCAGAGTCAATTCAATTACACCGTCAAATGTGACTTCAGAAAGTAGAGTGGAAAATTTGGGGGGCAAGGTAAGATTTTTTGATAAAAACTCCAGGAGTTCAGCAGTGTTAAGATTAGCAGAAGTTTTGAAATCTAACATCCAATTATTCGCTGGCGCCGGGGTTTTCCTCATAGTACCGGAAATGGCGATTCTACCCGGTTTCCCGTGAACTTCGAGTGTTTTTGCCTCAATGAGATGAGGAGTGAAGTGGATAAACAACTTATCAATTGACCAGGTATTCAGACGTGGAGCCGAGATGATAATTGAGTGAGTACGGAGGTTCCCTGAGTAGTTGCCGATAGTAAAAGGAGATAGCCAACCAGAGAGCTTGAGAGTGCCTGCTATTAGAGTGGAAGATGTAAATTCAATTTCAGGTAGAGCGAGCTCCCTGGTATTGGAAAGCAAAAATGCAAGAGTGCGCTGGCTGAGATTTTTGACAGTAAGGTTAGTTGAAAACGGCAATTGTGTGTCATTGAGGTCAACTCGTCCATTAATCTGAAACTCAGCATCGCCGTCAGCATTAAAGTTAAAGTCAAAGTAAGGCTTTTGCGTTGTAGTCTCTACGCCTTTGAGTTGAAGTGAACCATCAAGGTTAAGTCTGCCAAACGCCCCGACCAGCTGAATCTTTTTAAAGATTGCAGAGTTGTCTTTTATTGAAAATACCATAAGTGGCATTGCTACATAGGCTTTATTAGCAAAGTCTACTGCCACCGATTTAATTCTGCCAGCCACATTATACTGAGCAATGGAGAAGGGAATGAATTTGCCGGAGATAGTGCCATTAAGTTCAACATCAGTTTCAGGAGTGATTCTGATTTTTACTTTTTCTGGAGAATGGAAAAGGCTCTGGAGTCGTCTGAAAAAGCCTTCACTATTGCTATGCGCAGTAAAATGGGTATAGAAATGTCCTTTTTCGAGTCCACTGCCAATATTACCTGAAGCAACCAGACGGATAGCATCGTCTTGATAATCTATCTTTTTTATATCAATAGCATTCTTAGCTTCAGGGGATAGGGAGATATCAGCCGCGAGCCGTATGTTCTTAATAAGGTGAGTAGCAGCGGGATGCTGAGC
>JAGHBZ010000278.1 GCA_021160705.1 Candidatus Sumerlaeota bacterium | reverse complement strand
GCCCACGTTGGGCAGCACGAGTGGACAGCAGGATGTCGCGGGCAAACTCAAACAACTCTTTTTGAAACCAGTGACTTATAGGAACACCAAATCCTTTCTTTTTTCGCCAGAGAATCTCTTCAGGCAGCACTGAGCTAAGTGCGTGTTTCAGGAGATATTTAAGGGTATTGTTCCGAAATCGTATTTCTGCAGGCAGACTTGCAGCAAACTCCATAATCCGATGGTCAAGAAATGGTGAACGTGCCTCCAGGCTATGTGCCATAGACATTCTGTCCATCTTTGGCAGGAGGTCATCAGCTAGATAGGTCATAATATCGGAATAAGTCATTTTATCAATCAACTCGTGGAGTCGATTATTTTGCATAAGAGCCAATGTACGCTGTATGGAGTCTTTTTTTTCCACCAGTGGGCGTAATCGCTCACCATACATAAGTGGTTTCATATAGTCACGAAAAATCAGCATCATCTGAGCGTATCGTCTCTCTTCGTCCATAAGCGAGACCTGGGTCACGTAATAAAGCTTCTCGAAAAACACATTGTTGGGAAAATTCTCAAACATAATTCGGGATAAAGGACTCAGAATGTATCGCCGTAATACCTCAGGTATTCGGCTGAATGTCTGGAACGGACGAAACCCCTGATACCGGGTATATCCACAAAAGCTCTCGTCGCCACCATCTCCATTAAGTGCAACTGTGACGTACTGGCGAGCCATCTGGGCAACGTAATATGTGGGCAATGCAGAGGAGTCAGCATACGGCTCGTCAAAATGCCAGACCAGTTTCGGCAGTGTCTCAACAGCATCTGGATGGACGATAAACTCCTGATGTTTTGTCTCAAATAGTTGAGCAATCTGCCGGGCATAAGGGAGTTCATTGAATTCCTCCTCTTCAAATCCAATACTGAACGTTTTCAGTTCTCCAGTGATGTGACGACGCATAAATGCAACTACTGCCGAGGAATCCACACCACCACTGAGAAAAACCCCTAAAGGTACTTCACTCTCAAGTCGAATCTTCACTGCATCATCCAGTAAAGCGAGGGTTTCTTCTTTAGCTTGCTCAAAGGTGATGTGACGTTTGGGCTCATAGTGTAACTCCCAGTAACGATACACACGCACCTTTCCTTGCGAAAAAATCAGGTAACTCGCTGGTGGAAGTTTGTAGATACCTCTGAAAATGGTATTGGGATATGGAACGTATTGATAGGTGAGGTAGTCGTGGATACCTTCATCGTTGACGTCGCGTCTTACTGCCGGGTCAACCAGCAAAGATTTCAGCTCAGATGCAAAGAGAAAACAATCATCAAGCAGTGTATAATAAAGGGGTTTTTTACCGACTCGGTCACGGGCAAGGAATAACTGCTGATTCTTATCGTCCCAGATGGCAAATGCAAACATACCCCAGAGCTTCTCCAGACACCTTTCTTTCTCATCTTCAAAGAGATGAAGAATGACTTCAGTGTCTGAATTGGTGGTAAATTTGTGTCCTTTCTTAATCAGCTCATCACGAAGAACGCGATAGTTGTAAATCTCTCCATTATACACGATTGTTAATGAACGGTCAGGGGTTGAGATGGGTTGCCGTCCAGAGGCGAGGTCAATGATTGACAGTCGTTTATGCCCCAGTCCAACGTTGTCGTGGATATAATGTCCTTCTTCGTCAGGTCCACGATGCTGGAGCAGATGAGCCATCTGCTCGATAATTCGGGGTTCTACTTTTCGGTTTCTATCTATATATATCTTTCCGCAGATACCACACATATTCGTCTCGTTTATCCTAATATTAATGAGGTTAGTGAGAACTGCGAGAGAAAAGCAACGATTATTTCACTATAGTAAGTTAATCTATGTGGTTAGAATACATTTTAGCACGCTGGTTTTCAAAGAGATAAAGCACTATGCAATGCTCTGTTTTTTATTCTTATTTCAAATAGCAGAAATTTTCCTTTGACAAAGATAAGTTAATCCACATAATAGTTGATTGTTACAATCAATTTATTTAAATGATGAAAGAAAGGAGGGATTTTTATGTGGTGTAGATTTACTATATGCATTATCTTGTTTCTTCTATTGTGTATAGGTGCAGGTGCTCAGTACACGATTATAAATGGGCATTTTGAGGGCAACATCGCTGGCTGGGATGGTACACCAGTGGATGGCAGGGAGAATGGTCCATTCCAGGGCACGGCAGCTTATCAGGCAATTAATTCTTCAAATGATACTGCCTATCCTTCATCGGGTTCGGTTCTATTTACTGCCGATTCTGGAGCTTGTTCTCTTTCACAGCAGCTTGGATTTAATGCTGAGGGACAGACCTTATCTGTTAGTGCTGATATAGCCTGGGATGGTAGCTGGACGAATCTGTATTTCGGGTTCTATGAAGATAACGTCTGGAATAGAATAGAGGGAGCCAGTATTGAGATTACACCATCCCTTGTTCCTCCGGATACTGACGGCACACTTGATAGTTTTACCAGAGTTTGTATAAAGGACGTTATCCTTACAAACACCGGAAATCCAGTACGAGTTTATTTTGGTACAAGTTGTTCACCAGGCTGGGGTGGTGCCAACGTTGGGACTTCAATCGCCGTGGATAATGTGGTGCCATATTATGACCCGATTATGCCAACAGAAGCAAAGAACTGGTATTTATATTATTGACAGAAATTTATTAGAGCTCATATAGAAATGCTCTGATTCCCCTGAACCGCAATAAGTTAAGGTAAAGAGAGGATATTGACATTTTTTAATGTGACATTTAGATAGAGCAGTTACTTTGTTGTTAAGGATAAAAGAAGGAATTCTTGGATAATTGAAGATTCGGAAACTAAATACAGAGACCTCATCAAAGCTAAATCGTTCACTTGTACTGGGGCTAATATATTGGCATCCGTTGATTTCACGAGCTGAGATTGCTGACAGGACAGGGTTAGACCGTTCTACTGTAACACATATCCTGAACTATTTTCTGAAAGAAGGACTGGTGGAGGAGGTAGCTAAAGGTAAAGCGGGTTCACGTGGTGGGCGATGCCCCATCCTGCTACAAATCAACTACAATAGCCGGTTCTTAATTGCAATTGAGCTCGGAACAAAGAAGGTAGAAGGCATTCTTACCACACTCAGAGGGGAAGAGGTGTATCATTGCCAGCGCACAATAAAGCGAGGAGAGCCTCTATTAGAAATTCTCACCGGACTCATTGAGAAATTACGGAATCACGATAGAGAAGCATTTCAGAAAAGCGTGGTCATCGGGATAAGCTGTCCTGGTGTCATCGATACAGAGAAGGGAGTCGTAAGATTAAATCTCTATCATCAGTGGAAAGACGTAGCGGTGGTGGAGAGATTAAGCAAAAGATATAAGAAACCGGTTTTTGTGGAGAACGACGCCAATGCAGCGGCAATGGGAGAGTTGCGTCAATTAAGCGACGATGGTATCCGCAGTCTTATCTACTTATTCATTCGTGAATCCCCACCAGAAAGCGAATATCTCCTCGGCGTTGGTGGGGCGCTTGTGTTTAATGGGAGGCTATGGCATGGTGCTCATTTTTCCGCCGGGGAGGTTGCGCAAACTATTAATACTCTTTTCCAGAAGATGCTGACACAACAGTGGAATAATGCTCATCTGAGGAAGCCTGACCGTAAAGGAAAAACTCTGGATTATCTCTTGCGGATAGCAGGAAAAAATGACCCTTATGCCAGAAGAACTGTCAACAAAATTGCTGATGAATTAGGTAAGTTGTTGAGTGAGCTTGTGGCGTTCCTTGACCCGGAGGGCGTGATGGTCTATTTGCATCCTCCAGAAGGCAAACAGGTATTCTTGGAGAAAATTCAGAAAGCTTTTTATCGACACCATAATCATATCTGGGGTGCACCAGTGCGATTTCTACCTGCTCTGCTCGGAACCCGAGCTACGCTCAGTGGATTAATTGCTATTGCTCAGGAGAAGCTCTTTGTGAGCGATGCCACACATAGCTCGCTCTTTTTTGAATAGCAGTAAGTTTCACACACCCTGAATTTAATATTATACCACTACCACTGAGAAGCAGGAGGAGATTATGAAAGAGAATATTGTGCTAATTTTCTTACTCATTCTGGTTTTAATAATGAGTTGTACTCCCTCTCCTCGGGTTATTCCCGAAAGAGAAATTGAGATGGCGAGGCTTGATGCAAAATATCAAAAGATAAAAGACTTTATCGGCGAGAAGATGTATGGGAGAGGTGGGCTGGAGGTCCTGACAGTCGCCTATAAGGCATTACAAGAAAAAAAGAAGAACAATGAAGCCGGACTCGTGGGACTCGAAGACCTCTGGGCACACGCACTTCAGGAGGGTGCAGTGTTGTTCAATAAGCCTGATAAACTCTGGGGCAAGACTACTGCACAGGAGACCAGTGATATGCTTGGGCAAACTACCATAGGACCGTGGCAGATTACAATATGGAATGTCAAAGACATCTACGGACCCCCTTATGGTGTGAAGAAAGAGTGGAGCAATGCAAAGGTCTATGCGTGGTGTCGAGAACGCCCTTTGGTTCAGGCAAAGATGATAACTGATTATATTCAGAAGTCCTATGAGGACTACGGTAAACGTAGCCCTTACGCCATACAACGATATTTCTGGCTTGAGGCATACGTTAAAGGAGAAATTGGGCAGGGCGAGTGGACGAAAAGTCCTGTGGCAAAATCGCCTACCGGGAGATGGCAGGACCTTACTCCTGAAATGAAACGCGACACAGGGTTCTATGCAAAACAGGTTCTGCTGGGAAATAAACACAATCCACACGGCTTGCTTTTCTGGCTCTGGGTCACTGGAGACATTGACGCAATTAAAGAGACACTCCGAACCTGGAAACACCAGAAAAAACTCATCTGGCAGGATGGGAAAATTGTTCCCACTGATGAGCCGGGAAATTTTGCCATCAAGCCAGAGGATGTCATCTTTTGTGATTGTCATCCTGAATTTAAGAAAGCGTTAAAGAAAATAGTTAAGCAAATTCTTGAAGAGAAGGAGGAGTAGAAGTGAGTGTGTCAGGCGTAACCATCAGAGCGGTGAAAGGAAATGATGTCAGTGAACTTGTTTCGTTGTGGAATCGCACACTTATCAGGGACACCATAACTGAACAGCGTTTTGTGAACTGGCTGTTCGTTGACCCGGATTTTGACCCATTGAGCTGTGAGGGGTGCTGGGTAGCAGAGAAGCAGAACACCATTGTTGGATTTGCACGGGCAATTATCCGCTCAATTCCCAATGACGGATTGGGTCTGGAGGTGGAAGATGGCTGGATTCCTGTGATATTTGTTGCACCTGAAGAACAACGCAAAGGGATTGGTTCGCAGCTAATGGAGGAGATACTTAAGTTCTTCAAGTCAAAAGCACGCAGAAGAATATGGGTATGTGGAAATACAGGTTCTGCACCTGGCTACATTTTTCCTGGTGTGGATAAAGATGCGTATAGAGCGGGTCTGGCGTTTTTCAAGAAATGGGGTTTTGTAGTTGACCACGAGCCTGTAGCGATGGCGCGCTCCATTATTGATTTTGAATACGAACGATACTACAAGGAAGCGTGGGCAGAAGGAACCTGTGAAGGACTGAGCATCGAGTCGGTCACTCCAGAGACCGTGCTGGAGTTTTTAGCCTTTATGAGGCGCTATTTCCCGGGGGACTGGAATATTGCAGCTCGGGCTCAGCTTCGCGCTGGTAAAATGAACGACATTCTCATTGCTCGTCTTAATGGAGAGGTGGTCGGCTACTGCCAGTGGGATGGCGAACATTTCGGTCCATTCGGTGTCCGAGAAGACGTGCGGGGTAAACGTATCGGTGCTAAACTCTTTGTTGAGGCTGTGAGAAGAATCAAGGCTGATGATGGTCGCTCGGTATGGTTCAACTGGGCAGACCCGGATGCCGCACGATTCTATAAACGGTTTGGACTTGATGTTACTCGTCGATTTGCCATCCTGAGGCTGGACATCTAAATATAATCTTCTTCAACGATAAATATAAAGAAGAGGTACATATTTTCAATTTAATGGAGGACTTCAATGAGCGAGGAGAAATTACATCTATGTGTAATTGGTGCGCATATCGGGGATGCAGAGATAACCGCTGGGGGTGTTGTCTGCAAATACACCGCCGCAGGGCATAAGGCGACATTGGTTCATCTGACTCCCGGAGAGAAGGGTAACCCACGCCTTTCCTCTGAGGTGTATCGCAAACAAAAGATTAAGGAAGCAGAAGAATCAGCAAAAATTATGGGTGCAGAGGTGCGTGTGCTTGAGTACAAAGATGGCGAACTACCAAACACCGAGGAGGCAAAACTCCGCATCTGTGACCTTGTGCGGGAAATCAAGCCTGATATTGTGATAACTCACTGGAAAGGCAGTTTTCACAAAGACCATATTAATTGTTATCACCTGACAATGGAGGGCGTGTTCTACGCAGCATTACCCGGAATTGAGCGACCATTGCCTGCTCATTCTATAAAGCTTCTTTATTTTGCCGAGAACTGGGAAGACCCGTTTGATTATCAACCAGATGTGTGGGTAGATATTTCTTCGGTCTACGAGCAATGGCTGGAGGCACTGCGCGTGCATGCACTTTTCCGCGGCGAAGTGGCAAGCTTTGATTATCTGCGATACTATCAGGGTCTGGTCAATATGCGTGGCGCTGAAGTAGGGGTGAACCAGGCGCAGACATTTATGCTACCACCGATTTCTCGCAAGAACCTAATTGACTGGTTTCCTGTGGATAAACCTGTCCTGATTTTCTAATAAACCATAAAGCTTTTATATGATAATGACAAGTTCGTCCTCCAGGAGATTGGTCTCATAGCGTATTAAGGGTTTCCTGGCAGGACCTTTGACGTTGTTACCATCGTAGTCAAAGACTGAATGACTGAGACTGCAACAGCGTAAGAGAGGTTTGCCCGGCACAGGGTCGAGTTTTCGTCCTGCGTGTGTACACCGATTTGCAAAGGCAAGGAAGCGGGCATCTTCTGTTCTCACGATAAGTATGGGTTTGCGAAGTCCTTTTCCTTTAAGATAGACAGCACCTCCGGG
>JAGHBZ010000432.1 GCA_021160705.1 Candidatus Sumerlaeota bacterium | reverse complement strand
GTTATTATCTGCTCCTTACCTAACGATTAGGGAATGATGTACAGATTGCTTTATCTCCTGGATTCCTGGTCTCCTTATAAATAAGAAACAAAACCCAATATTAAGTGTTTATAAGGAAACCAGGAGACACAGGAAAGCCAAGATTATTTATGGTATTTCTTTTTTGCAACAGTATAGTTCCGAAGGAACGACCTGTCTGTAGCCCAGTGCGTGAGCACCGGGTATGTTTCTTTCAGTTATTATCTGCTCCTTACCCAACGATTAGGGAATGATGTACAGATTGCTTTATCTCCTGGATTCCTGGTCTCCTTATAAATAAGAAACAGAACCCAATATTAAGTGTTTATTTATAAGGAAACCAGGAGACCAGGAAAGGCTGGATTGTTTGTGACACTTTTTTGCAAAACTGCATATTCTATTCAATATATCCTGAAACTTAACCTTTATCTGAAGATAATTTTTTCCGCAGAGTTAATTCTCGCCGGGAATCTAAACTGGCTGGATGCGTTAAAGGAATATTTTTATGTTTGTCTTTTTGCGGAGTTTGTCAATCAAGGATTTTTTCAGAGTATAATATTTTTTGCGGAATATCCTATCACGGGGGGTAATTTTGTCGGTGACTTTTACTATCCGAACGGAGTGCTCATCTACAATTGGACCACACACTTTCCCCACAGGCTGATTTTTGATAGCGTCTTCAACCCTGGGGTCAAACTGACCAGCGTCCAGATACCCCAGGTCTCCTCCATTTGCTTTTGATGGGTCCTGGGAATATTGTTTTGCCAGCTCAGCAAAACTCGCTCCACCTGATAATTCTTCCAGAAGACTATACGCTTTCTTGATTACTGATTCTCGCGTATCCGGTGTAAACGTCAGATAAATCTGACTAAGTCGATATGTGATAAGTGGCTTTTTTTTCTCTTTTAATTGTCTGGTATATTCTTCAATTTCCTTTTGCGTTACAGAAAGACGCGGAACCATCACCTGGGCAATAAGCTGGTCGTTCTTTTCGCGTTCACGATATAACTCCTTGAGTTGTTCCTCTGTCAGTCCAAGTTCTTCGAGTAAATCAGACAACTCCTTATGTGAGTTAATTTTTCTTAAGATTCTATCCCATTTACGCTGAACGTTCTCGTCAACAATCTGCTCATTAACAGCAAGATTTTTTTGTTCAGCGTATTTAACCAGCAAGTGGTCTTCGATTATCCCATTGAGCACTGCACGGAGTTTTTCATTTGTAGGTGTGAGCGATAAAAAAACCCCCTCACTCTCAAGCACTGTAAGGAGCCATTGTTGTTTTACATCAAGTAATGTAATAGGTTCATTACCGACGGTAGCCACAATACGATTACTTATGGTCTGTGCGTGCAGGAGGAGTCCCCATACACAAAAAATCAACACACCGATGACACGTACTCTATTCATAAATCACCACTGGAAATTCGCTTCTTAGTTGTTTAATAAACTCTTCATATAACTTCTTCTTTTTTTGCCGAATAATATCATCGCGAATCTTATCTTTGACCTCACTCAAGGGGATAATCTGCTCTGGACTCTCGCCGGTCTTTTCAATGATATGATACCCTAAACTACTCTTCACAATAGGGCTGACTTCACCGACCTTAAGCCGAAACGCCATCTCCTCAAAGTCCTTATCGTAAGTGCCACGGGAAAATGGAGGCAATATACCTCCATTAATCTTTGAGGAATGTATAGATACTTCTCGTGCAACGCTCTCAAAGTCTTCGCCTGCCTGTATGCGTTTCAATGCATTCTCTGCTTCTTCTCTGGTTCGGGTTAAAATATGCCTGACCTGTACCCTCGCTGGAATGGTGTATTCTTTAATGTGGTGATAATAATATGTAGTGAGCTCGTCTTCAGAGACGGTTATCGTGGAATAAAGTGTCTTATTCAGAGTAAAGTCAATTAGTACCTGGCGTTCTGCCATTTCCCGAAGACGAATATATCGTGGGTCGTTATCCATTCCTTTCTCTCTGGCATAAGCGATTATCAAAAATTGCTCAATTAATTGTTCAAGGAACTGGGGGCGTGCAATTGCCTGCACAGTTTTATCGTTTAGCCTGTTCTTTTCAATAAAGGCTTCCCATAATTGCTGGAACTCTTCTTTAGTTAGTGTGATGTCGCCTATTTTACAGATAACATCTTCGGATTCGGCTGTGGCTATTTTCTTTTCCCTGTGCCACTGCTCAATGAAATGGAGACGCTTACACCCAATCAAAAAACACAAACATATTAACACGTATGCTATTTTACTCGTCTTCACTTTGCTACCCATTGTATTTACCATTTAAGTCTTGGTTGTCTTGCTGCTTTTACTTCATCCGGGCGTTGTATCTCTGTTGAATGAGGTGCCTTCTTTACAATCTCTGGATTCTCTGTTGATTCTTTAGCAATATTTATCATTGCTGATATAAACTCATCAAGGGTTTCCTTTGTCTCAGTTTCAGTTGGTTCAATCATAAGTGCCTCGTCAACAATCTTCGGAAAATAGATGGTTGGTGGATGAAATCCATAATCCATCAGCCTTTTTGCTATATCAAAAGTTCTTATTCCATATTTCCTGAACGGTTTTCCTGAGAGCACACATTCGTGTTTGAAAATAGTATCAACCGCGGGTGGAAAGTAGTGCTTCAACTTTTCCTTAACGTAGTTGGCATTCAGGACTGATATTTCTGCGACCCTCTTTAGTCCTTCATAGCCTAACATCCGTATGTATATATATGCCTTGAGAAATACCATAAAGTTACCATAAAAACTGCTGATTTTTCCAATAGACTTTTCTGGCTTCTTGAAATAAAAATGCGAACCTTTTTTCTCAACGATTGGATGAGGTAAGTAGTCCTGAAGAAAACTCTTTACCCCCAGGGGTCCTGAACCCGGACCGCCTCCGCCATGCGGAGTGGAAAATGTCTTATGCAGGTTTATATGAACAACATCAAAACCCATATCTCCCGGTCTGACAATGCCTAAAAGAGGATTAAGATTTGCGCCATCATAATAGAGTAATGCTCCCTTTTCTTTTAAAATTTCACTTATTGTCAGGATGTGTCGCTCAAACAGACCGACTGTATTGGGATTGGTAAGCATAAGGGCAGCCGTGTGTTCATCCACGACTTTCGTAAGCGAGTCCGGGTCAACTATTCCATCTCTTGAAGGAATTTCAATCACATTAAATCCACCCATTGAGGAGGAGGCTGGATTTGTTCCGTGTGCGGAGTCTGGTACAATGACGTTTGTTCGCCTCTCGCCCTTATCCTTAAAATATTCCCGAATTATTCTTATTCCTGTAAATTCGCCATGAGCACCTGCAGCTGGCTGAAGTGTGAAGGCGTCCATTCCGGTAATTTCTTTTAAATACTCCGAGAGCTCCCACATCAACCTTAAAGCACCCTGGACCTCTTTCTCGGGAAGCAATGGATGGAGTAAACGAAATTCACCTCTCTCAGCTATGTCTTCACTTACTTTCGGATTATACTTCATTGTGCAGGAGCCAAGTGGATAAAACCCACGGTCAACACCATAATTCTTATGTGAGAGATTCAGAAAATGCCGTATCAGAGTAACTTCGTTAACATCCGGCAGCTCTATATCCCCTCTACGCAGTTTCGCTTCAATAGCAATATCTATATCAGGAACATCGCATTCCGGGATTGCAAATTTATTACTTCCCTTCTTTGAAAGCTCCTTTAAGGTCTTCATTCATCCCTCCAGAATTGAGCGTATGAGTAACTCTATGTCGTCTTTTGAGTTCATTTCTGTTACCGCAAAAAGATAAGATGATAACCCAAAATCTTTTAAGGCAATACCACCCGCGATTTTCGCTCTGGATAGTTTTTCTCTCAGGTCTTCTTCGGCAAAGGGCATATTTACCGCAAACTCATTAAAAAATGGCGCACTAAACGTCAAAGAAAACCCTTCTTCTTCAAATCTTCTGGCAAGATAATGCGCTTTCTTGTAATTAATCTCCGCAATCTTTTTGAACCCCTCTGGACCAATGGTTGAAAGATATACAAGCACTGCCAGAGCGTTCAATGTATGATTTGAACATATATTTGATGTCGCCTTGCTACGTCTTATATCCTGCTCACGTGTGCGCAACGTCATCACAAAACAACGTTTTCCATTAGCGTCTTGCGTTTCTCCGACTATTCTGCCCGGCATCTGTCTGATGTAATCTTTCTTTGCCTGGAGCACTCCAATATACGGTCCACCAAAATAAAGCGGAATACCAAATGATTGTGCTTCACCCGCAAGTATATCCACTCCACAATCAAAAGGTGGAATCAAAATACCAAGCGACATCATCTCTGTGATAGAAAGAACAAAAAGTGTATCACTTTCTTTCACGAGTTTTCCTATCTCCACAATATCCTCAATTATCCCAAAGTAGTTCGGCGACTGGACAACAAAGCAGGAAAATCCTTCCTTCAATTTTTGTTCCAGTTCATCTAAATCTATCCTTCCTTCAATACCAAAATTTACCTCATCAATTGTCATTCCACGAGGCTCAACATAAGTGTGAAGAACCTCTCTGTACAGAGGATTGAGACTTCTGGCTACCAACACCTTTTGTCTCTTTTTAATTCTTTCAGCCATAAGCACTGCCTCAGCCAGTGAAGTCGCTCCATCGTACATTGACGAATTTGTCACATCGGCGTGAGTGAGCTCGCTCATCACTGACTGAAATTCAAACAGTGCCTGAAGAATCCCCTGACTCATTTCAGGCTGATATGGTGTGTATGAAGTGTAAAATTCGCCACGCCTTAACACATAGTTAACCGTTGAAGGCACATAGTGGAAATAAGCACCACCACCCAGAAAAATTCTTTCACTATACTTATTTCCCCTAAGAATATCGTCAATCTCCCGCTTGATTTCCATCTCTGTCAATGGCGGGGGCAGGTTCAATGGTCTTTTCAATAATACTTCCTCTGGTATATCAGAAAAGAGCTCAGTTATTGATGAGACTCCGATAGAGCGGAGCATCTCCTTAATATCTTCACTGGTAAGTGGAATATACTCCATACGTCTCCCTTTCTGTTTTTAGCATATAATAGATG
>JAGHBZ010000305.1 GCA_021160705.1 Candidatus Sumerlaeota bacterium | reverse complement strand
GTTCGGAATACCTTCAGTCTCCTCAACTTTCTCTTGCTGTTTGTAGTTCCAATCCTGACGATGCGTCTATTTGCAGAAGAGAAGAAAAGCAGGACATTTGAATTATTGGTCACATATCCTTTGAGAGACTGGGATTTGCTGCTTGGGAAATATTTTGCCGCATTAAGTGTTATTGTGGTACTACTGGCTATCTCATTTATATACGCCATAGTAATGATGGTTGTGGGAAAACCCGAAGTTCCGGTAATCCTATCTTCATATCTTGGCATATTTCTCTTATCAATGGCATACGTAGCCTATGGGATTTTTGCCTCCTCGGTGACCGAGAATCAGATTGTCGCAGCGATTATAACGTTTGCCGGTCTGCTATTGTTCTATCTGATAGGCGACCTGGCATCTGCCCAGTCAGGATTTCTTGTGCGACTCTTCAGTGAGATTTCGGTCAGGCTTCATGCGATTAATTTTACCTCCGGGCTTATTGAGACAAAGGATATTGCATATTTTATCTTATTTACTGGGTTTTTCCTTTTCCTGACTGCCAGAATTCTTGAATCTCGTCGCTGGAGGGTATAAAGAATGAGCAACGGAAAACAAACCGTGAGCAAGATTTTACCTATTCTGGGAATCATTCTGGTCATTGCGGCAAATATTATTAGCGCAATTCACGGCTCATTTACTTTAGCTACTACAATTGCAATAGTAGTGGGATTACTTTTGTTTCTAACCATCTTTTTGCGTTTTGAGAGTGCAAATGTCAGATATTATACGAACGTGGGAATATATTCATTGTTTGGTCTTGGCATTGCCATATTTGTATATCTGCTAATTGGGATGTATCCCCAGAGATGGGACATCACAAAACAGGGATTGTACAGTCTCTCCAGACAGTCAAAAGAATTCCTAAAAACATTGGATAAAGATGTCAAAGTGGTTGCGTTTGTGACAGAACGGCGTCCAGTAGAGGAGTTTATCAAGCGCTACACTTATGTGAACAAGAAGATAAAGTACGAAATCTATAATCCATTCAAAGACACATTGGTTGCCCGGAAGTATGACACAAGTGTTATGCCAGGCGACATATTTGTGGTTTGCGGGAAAAAGAAGAAAAAGATACGGGCACTAAAAGAGAAGGATTTTACTAACGCCATTGCAGAGGTAGCACGGGAGGAGGAGACAGTGGTCTATTTTCTTCAGGGACACGGCGAGCGTTCTCTGGAGAAAAGTTTTCAGACTCTACAGGAACGAGGCGACCCGAGTCTATCCGAGATTAAACGTCTTCTTGAGGAGCGTGCTATTTCTGTAAAAGAGCTTAAACTCGCCGAAAAAGGATTTATTCCAAAAGATTGTTCAGTGCTGGTCTGTGCAGGTCCATCCAGCGACCTTTTTCCATTTGAGGTAGATATACTAAAAGAATTTTTGAACAATGGTGGGCGGGCTATCTTTATGCTCGACCCGGTTAGCTCACCAATGACATCTTTTCCTAATTTTACCAATCTCTTCAAGGAATTTGGCGTGGTGATAAAACGCGATATTGTGGTTGATATGAACCCAATCAGTCAGGCGCTGTATGGCGACCCACTGGCACCGCTGGTATATGGAGCCAGCGACCACCCCATCCTGAAAGACCTCCCGAAGAACAAAGCCTTTTTTGTGCCACAGGTGCGCACAGTAACTAAAGCGGAGTCGCTACCGGAAGGCGTGAGTGTTGAGGATATTCTCCAGACCAGTGATTATTCGTGGGCTGAAGATGTTGATAAAATCTTTAGAGAACGAAAAATCTCGCAACCCCCACAAGATAAAATTAAACCGCAAACTATTGCGGTGGCGGCGGTAAAAAAATTAGGTAAAAATCCATCATCTGCAACATCTGAGCAGGGTAAACGCAATGAAGCACGGTTAATCGTGTTTGGCGACTCAGATATGTTCGCCAATGCAAATATCAGTTCTGCTTCTGCTCTGGTATTTCTTAATGGAATCAGGTGGCTTACTGAACAGAAAGAAATCGTGGCTATACCTGAGAAATTAATAGAGTCTACACCAGTTATCCTAAGTGCTGCGAAAACTCGTATCATCTTTATAATGCTTGTCATCACTTTACCATCTCTCGTCTTTTTTGGTGGACTGGGATACACAATGCTCAGGAGGCGTGCACGATGAGTTTCAAGCGCAATATTTTCATCGCCATATTTTTTATAGTGATTCTGGGAATCTATCTTGGCGTCAGCTCTCTGAAAACAAAAAAGGAAAAACTCAAAGAAGCAGAAGCAAAGCTATTTACTGAACCAGAAGATTCTATCACTGCATTTAGGCTTAAGAATCCAAACGGCGAGTTTGTGCTGAAGAAACAAGATGATACCTGGTATGTCGTGTCCCCGGTTAAGGCAAAAGCGGACCAGAGTACCATAAATATGATGCTATCAAATCTTGCTGGGGCTGAGAAATCAAATATTTTTGAGGCTGAAGAACTGGCTCCCTACGGGCTGGATAAACCCAAAATCAGTGTGACGCTTGAATTTCAAAAACCAGGAAAAAAGGCTACTATTCTCTTTGGCGACGAAACAACCAGCAGGGGACGTTATTTTTGTAAACTCAAGGATGAGAAAGGGATTTTTGTGGTCTACTCTCACATTTACAATACGATGATGAAGAAACTCTATGACCTCCGGGATAAGACCGTTCTGGTATGTAGTCCGGATGATGTGACCAGTTTTACTTTGAAAAATCGTTTTGGCGAAGTGGTGGCTGAAAAAGACGAAGAGGACAAATGGCGTCTTGTCCATCCAGTAGATTACCTTGGAGATGAAACACAAATTAACAACCTGCTTCGCAAGGTGAATTTTGCCAGGGTTGTTGAATTTGTTGAACCCACGACGACAGCACTTTCAGTATACGGACTGGATAAGCCTCAGATAGTGTTCTCAGTGACTCGCCGTGTTCACAACCAGGAGGAACTCACTACTACAAGTGTGCTCCTGGTAGGTGCAAAGAAAGAAGCAAACTATTATGCAAAACGAGCAGATGGAAAGGATATTTTTATTCTGAGGAGTGATGTTTACCGGGCACTGGATAAGAAGCCAGATAAGTTTAGAAACTCACGCCTGTTCACTGTCAATATGGTTGATGTAGATAAAATAGAGTTGACCAGAGAAGGCAAAAAAGTCACTCTCACAAAAGGCGAAGAACAAAAATGGGAATTTGCTACTGACAAGCAGACCCGATGCGACCACGATAAGGTAGTCTCTATGTTATCGCAAGTCCTCTCAGCAAAAGCGCAAACATTTGAGGCTGATTATCCTGAGTCCTGGGCTAAATATGGGCTTCAAAGTCCAAAGATTAAATTTATCATTACTGATAAAGATACTAACACCGTTGAGGGCATCTATCTTGGCAAGAAAGAGGATAAAAAGCACAGGGTCTTTGCACGAAAAATGGGTGAAGATACGGTAATAACTGTTACTGAGAGCGTCTACAAAGCCCTTAATAAGAGCAAAGACGACCTTATTGACAAGCGACTATTTGCTGAGGTGTTCCGTGGTGATGTTCAAAAAGTTGAAATAAAGACAGAGAAGAAAAAATATCGTCTACGCCGAAAAGGTGTGAATTGGGAAATAGGCGAACTCCCTGAAAAGGAAGGTGAATCTATTGAGTATCGCCCCATTGAAGTGGCTAAGGTGAATATGTTGCTGGATAATATTATTGAACTAAGATACACAAGTCTTGTAACCGGCGAAGAAGCAAAACCAGAGACTACTGGTCTGGATAAACCACATAAGCAATTCTTGCTGTACGACAAAAAAGATAAAAAAATCGCCAGCCTCCAGCTGGGCAACTCTCAGAAAGCACTCACATACGTCTCCATAGGCAATGGCAAGATTTACACGGTCTCTAATGCTGATATTAAAGACATCACCACTGCGTTTGATTCTCTGATTGAATAACTTCTTATAAAACATTTTGCAAAACAAAATGTCATAAATTTTCAATTCGATATATAATAGATAACGTTTACGTTATTTTATCTCCTAAAATTCCCTGTCTCCTTATAGATAAGAAACAAAAAGCAGTAAAATTCATAGGGAAGTCAGGAAACTCAGGAAAGTTAGGATTATTTGTGAGATTTCTTTTGCAAACAAATCTGTTGTGATTAAGTGCTAAATGGCATCGTTGAGTTAGATATTTTCCTGTTTTTTTATGGGAGAGAGGCGAGGAGAGTTGTTACCTCCTGAGGTGTATATGGTGAGCCACAGGAGTTGTTGCCTTCCTGACAACCTTTAGGAGTCATACAATTGGGTCCAGCATTTTCAAAGAGAATCGGTGCAACGGTCTTAACGCATTTTAACATCCGCCAGGCGACTGAACGTATCTCCCACTGCGCACGTCGACAACATCGCAAACTGAAGAAATGTAAAAGTTCCCTGGCATTCATTGTGACCACCAGATTGGTGCAAACCCCTGCAGGTAGAATAAATCGAGCATCTTCTGGTGGTATGCCTGCTTCAGTAAATTCATTGTACCAGTGAAAGAGTTGTTCCATAATTTGTTTAAATTTTTTCTGCAGCTCTTGCTTCTCTGCAATCCGCGGTGGTAC
>JAGHBZ010000293.1 GCA_021160705.1 Candidatus Sumerlaeota bacterium | reverse complement strand
TCTTTTATTATAGTGGTTCTGTTGTTCCGAATTATTTTGCCCATCCGATTCAGATAATTAATACCGCAAATGAACTCTCAAAACTACCAGGTGTCGTGGTAACAGTGTATTTTGTTTGTATTCAGGCTCCAGTATCCGATATACTTGAGTCTCTTTCGGTGAAGCGCTCGCCAGACCTATACATTAAAGGTATGATACCTTTATGGCTCAGTGGCAGGTTGAAGAATCCTGAGTCTGCTTACAAAGATAACCGAATAATAAGAACCCTGTTGCAGATTTCACATTTTTTTATTTTCCTGTTATCAAAAATCAAGGGGGAACGAGTCGTTGTTTATACAAGAAATCAAAATATGCTTTTATTTCACAGACGAGCCTTAAAATGGCTTAATATTCCTGTTTTTATAGAGATGCATCAGTTTGAACACATTAAAAAGTATCGCAATCTCCTGAAAAGAGCAAATAATGAAAAGAGACCAAAACTCTCAGAAATTAAACAGTTCCTTCGCCGGGAAAGAAGAGAAGAGATTCAAAGATTGGAGTTAGCGGATGGTATATTACCAGTGACAAAAGAAATCCAGCGACTCCTCCGGCAATATGGACTCACCAGACCAATGGAATGGGTTCCTTCTGCGTCCAGAACATTGAGCGAGCAAGATGCTTTGCCGGAGAACAGTGAAGATATAGACATACTTTATATCGGGCAATTGTACCAATGGAAAGGCGTGGATACCCTTATCCGAACAATTGGATTTCTGGACCACAACTACAAAGTGATGATTATTGGCGGTAATCGTGAAAAAGATAAAAGACGCGTGAAAAGACTGGCTGAAGAAACGGGTGTAAGAGACAGGGTTATTTTTCAGGGGCATATACCTCACAGGGATGTGTATAAGTTCATCAGACGTGCAAAGCTCTGTGTAATTCCCTTGCCGAGAGCCAGGTATCCAGAATCGCGTTTTTGTACCAGTCCAATGAAGATGTTTGAGATATTATCCAGCGGCACGGCAATTGTTGCCAGCGATTTGCCTTCCTTACGAGAGATATTGAGACATAACCACAACGCATATCTGGTTCGTCCAGATGACCCGAAGGCACTTGCTCAGGGGATAACCACACTGCTTAAGGATAATGACTTGCGTCGTCGTATCGCAGAACAGGGCAAAAAAGATGCAGCGAATTTTACCTGGAGTGCTCGGGCACAAAAAATCTATTCTTTTATAACCAGAGTTTGCCAAGAAAGGAAATAGGCACTGAGATATGGGAAGCGTGAGAAAAGGTATACAGGACGCCGTCCGATTCATTTTGCAATCATTTGGTCTAACGATGCTGTATCGGACAAAGTTTAGTCATTCAGCACCAAGAAGGGTTCTACTCTACGCATCAAGTGTTGTAGGGTTAGGACATTTAGCCCGACTCTGCCGGGTGGCTGAACGAATGCTTGATATTGACCCATCATTAAATATACTTCTCATCTCTGATAAAGAAGACCTCTCTTTATTTGAGCTTGCAAGTCGATTCGCTATATTAAATTTACCGGGGTATGCCTTTTACAAACAGAACCACAATAAAGAAATCCCGCGTAAACTCAATATCGGCAAATTCAATCTTAATCGGCTACGCACAAATATTTTACGTAGCGCTATTCACTCTTTTCAGCCCCATTTGCTTGTGGTTGAGACTCTTCCCCATGGTAAACGAGATGAATTGGTACCTTGTCTAAATTACATTGTGCGCTTTCGACCTCATTGTCGGCGGATACTTTTTTTGCGTGACATCCCTTTGGCACCCACTGAAAAAGATTTCTCCACCTCCATTATCAACAAGATTGAAAAGTTTCATACTTATTATCATCATATCCTGGTCTCCGGGGATAAACGCTTTTTTGACCTCACTGCGGAGTATAATTGGGACGAGCGCATCGCTAAGAAAATTCACTACACTGGCTTTATGGTTCCTGTCATCAATCAGCCATCCCAGGACTTGCCTTCGCCTCATAAACGGATTGTAGCAAGTTTCGGCGGTGGTTGGGAAATAGAGCACATTGCGTTCCCTTTATTGGAAAGTTTTCTCCGATTGGATAATCAGTCGCAGGGACAGGAGTACGAGTACTTTATATATACTGGACCCGCGGTGAGCGACGAGCTATTCTCCCGATTATGCCAGTACAGTGAGAGAATACCGAAGCTGACGATAAAGAAATTTTCACGCGACTTTGCAGAGATTTTAGCTGGTGCGGATGTTGCGATTTTGCAGGCAGGTTCTACCCCTTTCCAGATTATCAATACCTCAATCCCCATAATCCTGTATTGTCGAGATTACAGAAATCCTGAACAACAACATCGCGCTAAATTGCTAAGCCAGTATGATGGCATCACTCTGCTTGACAAGAACCAGATGGAACCTGAGTATCTATCCGGGTTATTATCCGAGGCTTTAACTACCCCGATACCAAAAAGAGAAACAGGACTGAATTGCAATGGGATTGAGAATGCCACAAATTTTTTAATTGAACAGTTAAAATTGGTAGAGAGAATGCGATAACTGGACACTTTTATACAGGATTCTGGTATCTCTATGCGACATCCTATCTCGCTTAAAAACTGGGTGAAAAAAAACAAGCGTATCCTCGAGATTCTCCCGCAGTGGTTGCTCTTGAGCCTTTTATTAACCATTCCTTTTGAGTCGCAGGGTATTGTTAAGTATCTCCACTATTATCGCGCTACTGTTTTAATTATTAGTGTCAATATTATTATCATTACCCGCCTCTTATGGGTGGATAAGAAAGAATGGATAACGGCTTTAATACTGACCTGCGGAACTGCTATCCTCGGCAATCTCTGTTATTACTTTACTAATGGTGAAGCGGCGGGGATATGGGCGGTGAATACACTTTTTCTTGAGTATGCCTCATGGATTCTTTTTGTCTCCTATCTTTTGTGCTCATATATTCTCCACCATTCAGGTTCTCGCATATTGATTCTTAAATCTCTACTCATTAGTTTACTCGGTTTTCTGACAATAATGATTATCTCGTCTTATGGTTCCATTAAACCATCACGAAGCTTTTATTATCTTTGCAAAGAAGGTGGACTGTTTATCCTGTTGTTTTTGTGCCTGGGAATTATTCTGGATAGTCGGCTGAAATTGAGTCGCCTGATGATAGCCCTGACGCTGCTTGGAGTCGTGGTGGCACTCATTGTGATAATAGAATGGAGTGTGTACCATTACTCCGGTGAAGAAATTCGTACCCTTATGGAGGAGAAGAGGATAGTATATCGTGCCCCGGGCGATACAACAGGCGTTTCTGTTCGTCTGTGGTTTCCATTTCGTCATCATAATCGGTTAGGGAATTTTCTTATGATGAGCGTGTATTTCAGTGTATTAAGTCTGTGGCTGTGCTGGGCAAAATCATCTACCTTGTTGCAAAAATTATTCCACCTCTCAGCCATTCTACTCATCAGCATTGCTGTATTATTTACGCTGACACGTGGCGCCGTGCTTGCCCTGATATTCAGTGGGATTATTGTTGCCGTGATGTACCGCAAACAATTCGCACTTTTAATCCTGGCACTAAGTATCCTGCTCGTTATTGTTTCACCTAAAGACGTCAAGCACCAGTTACTTACAATTGTTAATCCGAAAACCTACACTACAACCGGACAACACTATACATCAGTCACAGCCAGATTTCGCCTGATTAGGTTCGGCATACAGCTCTTTGAGGAACATCCAGTCTTAGGAATAGGATACGGCTGGAAGAATTTTGAGAAATTATACAATAAAAAGTACAAAGATGTGAAAGAAGTATTAACAGGTCCTCATACGCATAATAATTTTCTTGAAGTGTTTGTTGAAATAGGGGCACTGGGTGGTATGTTCTTTGTTGCCTTTACACTCCTGCTACTTCTTGCGCTATTGAGAAAGATTCGTTTCTACAAATCAGGTAGCCCGGCGACTTCTTCCCCTTACGCCAACACTTTTTATATAGTCGGGCTAATCCTGCTGGGACTTTTCATTGCAACGCATATTTTCGGGATGACAAACTACTCGTTACGGCGTTCGCTTGGATTATTAGTCTGGACGAGCTGGGCACTTGCCTTTGCATTCGTTCGCTCCAGATGGGATACCACCAGCTCCCCAAGCAACAACAACACTGTATTCCACCATTGAGCCTCCTATTTTCCCTTTTAGCTAAATAATTGCTCGCAAACCCTTTAACTGGAACATTTACTATAACAAGCTTAACAAACGAGAGATATATCACTCTTTTATAGAGTTGTGAAGGAACTACGGATAAGTCGCTCAGTGCGTTTGCACCGCAATTAACGGTAACCTAAAACACATCAGCTTCATAGAAACGACCCAAGATGAAAAAATTCTGTTTGACAATAAAGATATAATTGTGTTACATAAAAGTTTGTTTTTTTATTCTTTATTGATTCTCCGATGATATGGCGACATTTGAGCAACGAAAAATAAGAGACGGGAACTTCTTATACACAAAGAATCAGCTAAATCCGCCGCCTTATAAGGAGCGTGTAATTATTATAGGAAAAAGAATGAAAAAACTTGTCTTCCACTTTGTCGGACTGGTTTGTCTCCTTTCATTGGTATCGTGCAGACACTCTACTACTAATCCCCGTGAGTCCTCGGAAACGAGTGAAATTTCTTTCGAGGTAAATCCTGCGCATCTTAGACCTCAGTTCAGAGGTAAGGTATTTTGCAACAACGTGAAGTACGGTCCAAAAAATGGCTGCATTATCAATTTAGTAGTGGAGGGTAAAGTTAAATCTAGATGCGGACATCCAGGTGCCATTTCCGAGATTACCTGGCAGTTCATTGCTCATCGCGATGGGAAGGATATTTACTTATTCCAACGCCGATTCCCAGTTGACAGCGAGAATCCCCAAACCCAGAGCAAACAGGTTGCATTCGCAGGGGAAAGCATTGTTGTTTTCCAGGATGAAGTCCAGAAGATTAGCGTAATCCCGGAGAGTTCCGAAGAATACACTGGAGTTCACTCGGGAGAAAGCGAGGCTGTTGAGAAGCGTTAAAACCCTTTAAAGGAAATGAGACCATAGAACATATGTCAGATTTAATACATACGTCAGAGGGGGCATCAGAGCAAACTATTTATGAATTCCGTCCAGCGGGATTTTGGATTCGTGTAGTGGCGACATTAGTAGACTTTATTGTCTTTATCCCGGTTGTTGCGTTGAGCTTTTATGCTATTTCCTCAAAAAGTCTTTTTCTGACTCTTCTCCTCATCCTTCCTGGAGTTCTCTATAAGCCCCTGATGGAGGCGTTTTACGGTGCAACATTGGGTAAAATGGCATGCGGTCTTCGTGTCGTTGACAAATCTGGGGCTAACCTCAGCGTTCCCCGTGCC
>JAGHBZ010000451.1 GCA_021160705.1 Candidatus Sumerlaeota bacterium | reverse complement strand
GGTGTGCAGTATAAGCCGACTACTTCTGGGTATAGGGTGTTTTATTTATCTAAAGTTTCATCACTATTTCTGAAAATATGTTTCTTTTTTGATGAGGTTAAATATTACACTGGATAACATACACCTTAAAAAACGCACTGAAAGAGAGCACAGGGTAAAGATAAATAAAAAAGTTTGAAAAGAAAAAAATCAGAAAACTCGCCCGCTGAATCACAGAAAAAAGTCAGGATTGACAAAATAATTGTAGATAAAGCTCATATAACATTGACGTCTCCAATATTATTGAAGCAAGAGATTGGATTTGCTTTACCACGAATTGAAATAGATAGTCTCGGTGGCAGAAGCACACACCTGACAATTGCAAAAGCACTCGTGCTTTTTTTCACTGAAATTTTGCAAACTACTTTGAGGACGGGTAATGAACTCATACCAGAGAAGCTTAATCAAGTGCTTCGTGTTTCTCTGGATTCTGCAATTAAGGATGTCGGGAGTATACCAGAAATTGGAAAAGAGAAAATCACTACAATCGGTAAAGAGGTAAAGGAGAAAGGCAAAGACTTGAAGGATAATGTGAAGAAGTCCATAAAGGATGTGCGAGGCTTATTTAAAAAAAGAAAACGGCAAAAGGAAGAGTAATTATAGAGTTTGCCAGATTTTTGTTCAAAAAAATGTAGTTCCCGGGGAACAATTTGAAATGTGCGTAGGTCTATTATATATAGTGGGTCATCCCTACGGAGCTAATGTATTATCTTGCTCTTATTAGTCCTGGCGCTTCTGCACCGGGCTTATAATGGGTCGTTCTTTCAGAACCATATCAGAGAAATTAAACGCAGACATCGTCAAATATGATAAGTGAACAAAAATTGAGAAAAATTTATAATTACTTTAAAATCACAAAAAAGGAGGGATGGAACGATGTTAAAAGAGAGTGAAGTGAAAAAGGGAACTTTGCTTCTGGTAATGTGGGTGTGTTTATCGTTGCTTTTGAATTCAGGTGTTGCTGAAGAACAGCCACTGCCAGTGCTGAAGACCAGTCCAAAGACCGTTGCAGTGTTCAAAAATGGGCTGGGATTCTTTGTAAGAGAGGGCGCGGTCGCTCTCAGGGACGGCTGGGCAATAACAGACCAGGTACCTGACGGAGCTCTGGGAACAATCTGGATTGGCTCTCTGGACAAAGATACAACGCTGGAGGAAGTAATTGCTCTAAATGAGGATGTGGTCTTTTATGGGTCAATTAGAGTGAGTCCCGAGAAAAAGGTGGTTCTACAGATTGGCGAGGAGAAGGTTGAAGGTACAATTAACTTAATCACTCCAGATGCGATATTGATGACCATTCCGAAAAAACACAAGCTCCTCCTGGACAAAAATAGTATCTTAAAAGTTGAATTCCCTGATAAAGATTCTATCAGTCGGACTTTAAAGAAGGTAAAAAGGATAAAATTTAAAGTATCCTCACGAGCGGAGAACGTACATATCGGTATATCCTACTTGGAGAAAGGTATCAGCTGGACACCGAGTTATCTCATAAATATAGAAGACCCGGAGAAAGCCAGAATAACTATGAAATCTACTCTCATCAATGACGCAGAAGACCTTGAGGATGTGGATGTATACTTCGTAGTGGGGTATCCGAATTTTAAATATGCGGATATACCATCGCCACTCACGCTTGACCAATCTTTAACACAATTTATTCAGGCATTAGAGTCGGCTGGTAAACGAGGGACAGTATATCGCCATCTTTCTAATATTATGAAGCAGAGAGTGACTTTTGCAGATAAGGAGGCTACCCCTGTGGATTATGGATATTCAGCAATAAAAGGTCTGCCCGGGGCTGCGGAAGAAGACCTGTTTCTCTACTTTAAAAAGGGCATTAGCCTGAAGAAAGGCGAAAGGGCGTACTACCACATCTTTTCTGATAAGGTGGACTATGAGCATATCTATGAATGGACCATCCCGGATACCTTGAATATCAGTCCCAGTGGTTATCAGCGTTCCGGAGAGAAGAAGGAGGAACGAGAGCAGGTCTGGCACGCCATTAAACTCACAAATTCCACACAGTACCCCTGGACCACTGCTCCTGCTTTAGTTGTGAGCGAATGGAAACCGCTCTCACAGGATGTGCTTAACTATACACCTAAAGGTGCCAAGACAAACGTGAAAATTACCGTCGCCACTGACATTAAAACTGACAGGAATGAGTATGAAGTGGATAGAGAGCGAGACGTTAAGATTTATGATTATCATTATGACCTTGTTACTGTTAAGGGTGAGCTCTTCATAAAAAACTTTAAGCAGAAAGAAATAAAGATGGAGATAAAAAAATCAATTACTGGCAAAGTGATTGAGCAAAGCCACAATGGAAAAGTCACAAAGATTGCTGAAGGACTGAGAGGAGTCAACTACAGGTCAACTATTGTGTGGAATATCTCGCTTAAGCCCGGGGAGGAAACTACTGTGACGTATAAGTATAAGGTATATATTCGGCATTGAGTTTGGTGTCCGTTGGGTCCGTTGTGTCGGTTAGTCGGTTTAGTCGGTTCAATCGGTTTAAGTCGGTTTAGTCGGTTTGGTCGGTTAATCAGTTAAGTCCGTTGGGTCCGTTAGGTGCACTGGGGTGTAGTCATCGGGTTCTCAGGAATACACCTGTTCAATTATAACATTACCTATTCAGTAGAGAAGCCAGAACTCCTTATGGTCTGAAGAGGTGGAGGAAAGGAATCGGAAACGCAATGCATCTGCAATTGTGTAGCCGTCACCGGATGTTGTATTGAAAAGTGTGATGAACACCATTCCTTCTTCAAAACTGAACGCCTGTGCATCTGAGACACCATCCACATTTATCCAGAAATCGCCAGAGCTTGATGAGCCAGCGTGTTGTTGAGTAACGACACTCTCCTGCATACCGCCAGTGTGAACAAACCGGTATCGGGCGTGCTGAGCATAAGAAGTGTTGCCGTGAATCCATCCATCAATGGCATACTGCCCGGGGTAAGGGATGTAGACAACGTAGGACGCCTTTGTAGAAGTGGGGCTGGGGGTATAGTGCTTGTCAGTGCCATAGACCGCACCCCAGGTGGAGCTCGCCCAGCCACTGCCGTCTTCATAATGAAGATACCCGGGTGTGTTATCCACGATTATTGGTGAGTCTGGTGGAGTATAAGTTGGGGTTGCAACCGGTTTTACTTCCCAGGGCGTGGGTGAATGTCCGCTTGCATAGACAAATTTCACAGCGTCAGCGATAACTACTTTTCCAGTAGCAGATGACTGGTCGCTTAACTCCACGTATCCAGAGGTGCCAGAATTGAACTGAAAAGAACCAAGTAAGTTCCATCGTCCCCCATTAGCTTGCTGGTTCACGCTAAATGTCTGAGACCCACCGTCATAATGTAAGGTATATTTTGCGTCGGGTGCTCTGTTTGAGCCCTGCGGATACCAGACATAGAGATTGTATTGACCCGCAGAGGGGAGAGTGGGAGTCCATCGTACCCGGTCGTTGCCTGAACCTGTGCCATTATACCGGTAATCTACTCCGTATTTGTCAGAGGCAGAACTACCCGTTGACCACGACCCGGAGATGACTGAGAAACCTGAATCGGAGTTATCCACGACAATCTCAATTACATTAGGTGTTGCGCTGAGGGTTACTGATGCCTGGTTGAAATAATCATCGTAAGCCACAATTTTATAGTAGTAGGTAATCCCGCCGGTTAGCTCCACATCTCGCCACGTAAAGGACGTCCGAACTGGTGGGTCGTCATAGAAAACCATTCTCAGGTTACTGTAATACTCTTCCACATTAGAATCAGTGTCGCGATAAATTCTATACTGTACAGGGAGGTCGCCGTCGCCTGCTGGAGTGGGTCTGTCAAAGGAGACAAGCACCTCACCGGGTACTGAAACGGATGCTGAAGCAGACGCCGGATTATTTGGTGGCATAGTATCGGGCTTAATCTCAGGTACACTCACCCAGGTAGGATAAGGTGCATCAGGACGAAACGAAGAGTCGCCAAGCGATTTAAACCGGAGGTCACTATTTGCAGATAGCCCTGAATATTGAAAATGGTTAAACCCCCACGGTCTGGGTGTTTCAGCGCGAAGCGAGTTGATGATTTGTATCATAGAGTCAGGGGTATTGTGGTAAGTCTCCTGAGCGCCAAGAGGGCACTGGACTGGCAACCCGCCATAATTATAACTCTGGGTATCACGATAACGGCTTACTGATAACGAGGCGCTATTGTTGTAAGACCCGCGTTGCAATACATCAAGCCATCCATACTTGCTCCACCAGTTATATGCCTGATAATTATTTTTTACCGTATCAGTGAAACTCGGCAGGAATGAAGAGACCGTGACCCAGGGTTTTTCTGCTTTGATGTATTTAAATGTGCGTCTTATAAGGTTGGAGATTTGAGCGCGTTTCCAGTTGTGCCAGACAGCATCAATCCCGGTGTCAGTGTCAATGTTCCAGTCAGTTTCGTTCTGGAACTGAGCCTTAGCCACCGGGTCGTATCCCCAATCGCCGCTTGGGTATCGTGAATAATCAAAATGCAGTCCGTCAATATCATAGTTTCTCACAATGTCAAGGAATACATTAAAGAGATAGTCCTGCACAGCAGGGATTCCGGGGTCAAGATAAGCACCTTCTGAGGAGGCAGTTGGACTTTGCGTTACCCCAGAGCTATCTTCAGTAATCCATTCCGGATGTCTTCTGTAGACGTGATTAGGCGACGATGGCTGGTAGCTTCTGTTCCAGGCTGGATAGACCACCACCCAGGTATGAACTTCTATTCGTGGGTTTCCGTTATGAGCGAGGTCAATGGCATATTGGAGTGGGTCAAAATCTGGAGGGTTGAGTGAATAGAGCTGTGCACGTGGTTCTATGTTTTCATAAGCGGTGTCATCACGATTCGGGTAATAGTACGCATCACCGCGGGCACGTACCTGAAGGTAGACCTGATTAAAATGATACTGGCGCGCTTTACTGATAATTTGCTCTATTGCAGATGGCGAGGTAATTTCCCACACAGGTGCGTAAAATCCACGCGCCTCATCATCGGCATTCGCGCCTGCTAACAGGAATAACACCGGAAAAATGAGAACTAATATATTATCTATCCTGCCTTTCAAGCCAGATTTCATATATCTCCTTCTTGCTCAAAGATGTAGATTTTCCTATTTTTTGTCTAATTTGAATTAGAGACAAACTTTTCAATCTTAGAGCTATCTTGTTGATTGCATTGCAAAGTTACTCTCCGTCAGAAAAGACCTCATCATCCGTGCCATTACTTCATATCCTGCTCTTGAAAGGTGCAGTCCATCCAGAGAATACTCTGGTCTGAGAAAACCATCATTATCTACTAATGCTTTATAAAGGTCGAGTACGGGGATGTTAAGGGTTTTTGCCATATTTATCAATTGCATATTGAAAGAGCGGGTTGATGTAGCAAGGTGTGCATAATGGTCTCGTACCGGTGGGCAGGTCACTATGATTAATTTTGTCTCTGGAAGTCTATCGCGGATGGTCAACACTATTTTTTTATACTCCTCAATCATCCTTGCGATTGAGGGTTTACCTGTTCGATACCTGTCCCCAAGGTCATTGCGTCCATTCATAATGAACACAAAATTCGGACGCATATCAAACACTGAGGATTCCAGCCTGTGCGAAATCCCGCGAGGACCTATACCGAGTGTATCAGCGCTGATTCCACGATTGAAGACCCTGAATCCCTTCAAGAGTTCCACTGGGAACTTTTCCATACTTGATGAGCCCAGGAGACACACTGTTGGCTCGGAAGGC
The DNA here is from genome assembly GCA_021160705.1 of Candidatus Sumerlaeota bacterium. Taxonomy (GTDB): domain Bacteria; phylum Sumerlaeota; class Sumerlaeia; order MWCT01; family JAGHBZ01; genus JAGHBZ01. Next base: position 1,967 of record JAGHBZ010000451.1, on the reverse strand, counting down.
GGGTGAATACAAATTCGAGCATTTTCTTTAAAGAACTCAGCGAGTCGTTTAAAGTAATGTTCACGCCATTTTCCCAGGTTGGGCGTCACATTCACCATTGCAGACTGGTGGAAATTAAGGTGTTCCTCAAGATGAATGTCCCAGTATTTCCAGGAATGAGTACCCGGCATTTCACGCCAGATATGCGGGATGCCCAGAGAGAGAAGTCTGGTGTGCAACTGGCGGGAATCAAAAATGGCGCCTGTGATAGTATCGCTTGAACCACAATCAAAGAGAAGTTGTACATTTGCGGCTTTAAATCGTTCAGCCTGTTCCCAGACCGAGTTTTGCTCCCATAGTTTACGATTTTTCTTAAAGTCACCGAGTCGTCCCGCAATATGCCATTTATCAGGATGATTGGTAATTTTCAAAATCCCTGAGAGTGATGAGGCAGAACCGAAGACATCCGGATGCTTTTCAGTAAGAAGTAGTGCGCCATGCCCACCCATACTGAGTCCCATTATGCCGCGTCCTTCTTTTTCCGCTACAGTCGGGAACAGCAGGTCAATTTCCGCAACCAGCTCCTTTGCTATATATGTCTCGTACTGAGAATCCCGCTCAATCGGGCTGTCAACATACCAGCCAAACTCATCACCATCAGGGAACACCAATATCATCCGATAATGGTCTGCGAGGTCTTCAATGGATGTGCGTGAGACCCAATCCGTGTACCCGCCATACGCACCGTGAAGAACAAAGAGAACTGGAAATCGTTCACCGGGCTGTGCATCCGGTGGGATATAGACCTGGAATGTCTTCTCCCGTTGAAGTGTTTTGCTAAAATGAGTGATAGTGAGAATATCATTCTGACCGGCAAAAACGACAGACGAGAGGATGATTATAAGTAATACGAGGCATTTTAAATTTCGCTTGTGAATCTCCATTTTTTTCCTCTGCATATCATATTATTAATTGTTGGATTAAGAGCGATGAAATCTTACGGGTCTTTTATCGTGCCGTGCAAGAGATAAGTTTCTTATCTCACCTTAAAAAATGTCTGATTATCCTTTTAAACCTGTAGTAATAATTCCCTGAACAAATGTCTTTTGCGCAAAGAAGAAGAGAGTTATAACCGGTAGTGTAAGAAGCGTGGAGGCTGCCATTAACATACCCCACTCCACAGTATGTGTACTCTGGAATTGCTGGATTGCCAGAGAGAGAGTAAATTTAGACTGCGTATGCAGATAAATCAAAGGGTACAGAAAATCAGTCCAGCTCCACAGAAAAGAGAATAACACCACTGCAGCAAGCGCTGGCACGGACAGAGGCAATATAATGCGATAGTAAATCTGGAATTCATTACAGCCATCTATCCGGGCAGATTCAGGGAGTTCGTGCGGTATACCTATGAAAAATTGCCTTAGCAGGAATATGAAAAACGGCGACCCGAAAAAAGCTGGAATAATCAGCGGAAAGAAAGTATCAATCATATGAAGTTTGCGAAAGATGATGAATACTGGAATCATCGTCACCTGTGGAGGAAGGAGCATTGTTGCCAGTACCAGCGCAAAAAGTGAGTTTCGCCATCGCCACCGGAGGATTGAAAAACTATATGCTACTAGTGATGCGGAGAAAAGATTACCTACCACTGTGCCAATACAAACAATCATCGTGTTCAGAAAATTGCGAAGAAATGGAATAAAACTGACAGCATCTCTGTAATTCTGCCAGACCACTGGACGGGGAATCCACTGAGGAGGGAAAACGAATATCTGTTCAGTATGTTTGAGACTGGAGCTAACCATCCAGAAGAAAGGCAGTGCAAAAGCCAATGAAAGTATACTGAGCACCACATAGGCACTGAATCGCTGGAGTCGTCTCGCTGTTTTATTGCTACGAAGATTCATTGTTTTTCGTAATACACCCACTTTGAAGTTTTAAACAGAAGTAATATAATCACAGCAATTATTATGAACATAATCCAAGCC
>JAGHBZ010000289.1 GCA_021160705.1 Candidatus Sumerlaeota bacterium | reverse complement strand
GTTCAAGATGTGCTTTGTTGCAAGCATATCATAAGGATTGATTTTCCTTTTTGATTAAAGCGAAAAATCTCACTATTTATGAGTTTATCCTGCTCTCCTGGATTCCTTATTAGTACTCTTTTTTCTATAAGGAGACCAGGAAGCCAGGAATAGGAGTTAACCTGTGAAGCTCAGCTCTTATTTTCACATTTCAGGGATTTTGAGATTAGTGGCAGGCGATAAGGATGATGAGCCTTAATAAACCGACCTAAACCGACTAACCGAGCTAAACCGACCAAACGGATATAACGGACTAAACGGACACAACGGACTAAACGGACTTAACGGACACAACTTTTTGATTTTTAGAACTCCTTAGCAGGGGGCTGTGGCAGAGCTGAGGGGGCTACTAAAAAGACCACGTCATTGGTAAATAATCGTTTTATGCATAGATTCTATCTTTGCAAGAGAGGGAATAAAAAATGGTGGAGGTAGAGGGATTTGAACCCTCGACACCTGCGCTGCCAGCGCAGTGCTCTCCCACTGAGCTATACCCCCACATTCATTAATAACAATTATAATTATCTTTTACCACCCCCTACCGCGTCAATGCTTTTTTTGCACTCATATTATTCCAGAAATTATCGCTTCGCCGAACAAACCAGTTTTGCATTTCAGTGAAAAATTTTAGTAAAAATTCATCTCCAGAGAGTATCTCTGGCAGGTCTGTTTTTTTTGGCGGAACGGACAAATTATTGACTATCATAAGCTCCAGTTACTATACATTGATATTAAGAATAATCTCACACAGAAGGGTCAGATTATGAAAACGTGTAATACCTGGTATACTGAGAAAAGAGATTTCTTCTGTATTCTTCTGCTCTTGATTATGCTGGTAGCGATAATAATAGCACCAGCAAGCTATGTTGTAGCCTCAGGGGTTGAAGTAAAAAAATCTGCAGATGATAATTCGGTGGAGAAAGTGTACCTGATTTTCTGTCGAGATGGCAAGCTGGTGAGTGTGGCTGAACCACTTAGGGGGTTGCTTGCCAGAGCAGGGCTGGACACTAATACAGAGCCGACATTTGAGCAAAAAGCAAGATGCATCATTGAGGCAATTATTCGGGGTCCCTCAGCCGAGCAAAAATCTGCCGGACTTAAGGGTTTCTTTCCGAAAGGAACAGAGCTGGTAGAGCTTGAGATTGAGAAACCTCGCATTGTCATCAAACTTGCAATGGATAGAGAGTTTCTTGATTCAGAGATGGACGAACTCTTTGTGGATGACTCCATAAGAGTGGTTGCGTATCCATTAGAAGTATTGAACGAGCCATATCAGGTGAGCCTGCTTGTGCGGTACGCAGATGACCCCAGGGCAGCTTTTAAGCAACTTCCAGAGTATTTACCACCACTTCCTCCAGTGCCAGAGAAAGAAGCAGGTTCTTCCACAGATGTAAAAGTAACCATTCAGAACAACAAAGGGGGTCAAACTCCATTCACCGGTCAGGGGCAACCCATTGGTGCATTGACTGGCAAGACGGTGTTTATCTCGCCCGGGCATGGGTGGTATTATAGCAGTACTCTGAAGCGCTGGGCAACTCAGCGGGGAAACACTAACAATATTATAGAAGACCTGAGCAATGGTGAAGCCTGTTTTAACTGGCTGGTCAAATATCTCTGGAACGCCGGGGCGAATGTCTGGCCCTGTCGGGAACGTGATATGAACACCAATATGGATATTATTGATGACCTTGACGTAGAAGCCTCCTTCACCGGGACCTGGACTGATAGCACTAATGTCAGTGGATACTACGGCTCAAATTATAAATGGGCTGCCACCAACTCCAGTGGTGAGACCGCGACAGCTACTTTTACCCCGGTCTTACCTGCTGATGGGTATTATGCTGTGTATATCTGGTATACGCCGGCAAGCGACCGTTCTACTGCGGTGCCTGTGAAGATTAACCATTCCGGTGGACAGACGATAGTGAGCGTGAATCAGCAACAGGATGGTCGTACCTGGCGGTATGTTGGCACATTTTACTTTGAAGCCAGTGCACCTGCCTCCAGCAAGTCTGTTGTTATCTCTAACCACACTTCGCAAGGTAGTGTAGTGATTGCCGATGCTGTGCGGTTTGGTGGTGGGATGGGTGATTATCCTGATGGTGGCTCTGTGAGTGGTAAACCTCGCTGGGAAGAATCAGGAAAATATTTCTCAGGATTTATGGGCTATACTTACAGCAATGGCACAGTCTCCGCTATGCCAAGATATGCAAAATGGGAGAACGAGTCCTGGGAGGACGCTGTCTATGTCTCCTGGCATACTAATGCCCCAAACCCGGGTACAGGCACATCAAGTTTTGCCTATTCAAGCAGTGGATGGGGCGGTCCCTTTGACGGTGTACCTGGGAGCGATGTTCTCCGCAATACCATCCATAACGAAATAATCAATGATATTAGAGCGGGGTGGGACCCCAACTGGTATGATAGGGGTGTGAAGACAGCAAATTTTGGTGAGCTGAATCCAAATAACAACGATGAGATGCCTGCGAGTCTCCACGAGATTGCCTTTCACGACACTCCTTCAGATGCACTATACCTAAAAGACCCACGATTTCGTCAGCTCGTTGCACGGGCGGTCTATCAGGGAATAGTAAAATATTTTGCCAACCGCGATGGAGTCCCGGTACACCTCCTGCCTGAACCACCCACACATTTCCGTGTACGACTCGACGGCTCAGGTAACATCGTGCTCGCCTGGAACCCACCACCGTATAACACAGGCGATGACCTGCTCGGCGACCCCGCTACTGATTATCGGGTTTATATCAGCACCAATGGGAAAGGGTTTGCAGATGGGATAAGCACTGGCGGGAATACCTCATATACCATACCTTCAGGCTCCCTTACCCCGGGACAGGTGTATTATTTCCGTGTTACTGCCACTAATGCAGGTGGCGAATCATTTCCTACAGAGACCCTGGCTGTACGCTACAAAACCAGTGGGACAAACCC
>JAGHBZ010000339.1 GCA_021160705.1 Candidatus Sumerlaeota bacterium | reverse complement strand
GACCTAAACCGACCAAACGGACTAAACCGACTAACCGACCTAACCGACTAAACGGACACAACGGACATAACGGACACACGGACTAAACGAACACAACTTTTTGATTTTTAGGACTCTTTAGCAGGGTCTGTGGCAGAGCTGGAGTGTTTCTATCTTATGGCAAATAATATTGCGTCATTGCTAAGTAATTCATTTTATATACAGATTCTATCTTTGCAACATAGCACAGATTTTTTGATAATCATTTTGTAATAATTATTCTGGCAAAGAGTGATTCTCAAATTTATTATACCTTCTATTCTGAGGAAGGGTCTATTAGACTGAATATCACTCCACTCCGTCGGTAGTAGCATAAGGTTATTTCTGTTTTTCAGGATTAAGCATCTGCGACCAATAGACAGGAGCCTGACGTGGGATGTATGCCTTGCCGTATTTATACGCAAGATTGGCGTTCCAGAGCACAGCCAGAATAATTAACAATGCTAAAAGGAGTAAATGAACTGGTCTGGTAGCAAATGAGCATAGCAGAGCAGTGCCAAAAGCAATGGCTGGAAGAGTTGAGATGAGGAGTCGTTGTCCGAAGCTAGCGCCAGCGTGCCATACCTGCCAGCATCCTGTGAGATATACTTCTAAAAGAAAGAGTACCAGCAATATCAGGCAGGTTTGCGGTAATGAGAGATTTTTCGCCTTCAAGGTAGGAGGCTTAATTAACCCAAGAAGTAACCCCAACAAACCCACCGCAAGAAATGGATGCCAGTAAAAGAATCCATGCCACGGACTGAACAGAACCTGAAACAGATGACGCGGATAGAGGAGGTTGAATTCTTTATATTCAAGATATGGCACAGGTCCACTGAAGAGAGAACCATAAAGATATCGCCAGACAAAGAGTTGTGGAGAAAAAGCAATGATAAATGCCACCAGAAAACAGAGATATGCTACGAGCCCTTTCCTGGAGAATAGTTTTTTGTCTTCTTTTCTCACCCAGAAATAAATCTCGCCGAAAAAAAGAACTACCAGTATCAGGGCATCCTGAAATCTTGTCATACTCACTAAAGCCGTTACTATTCCCAGCACTATCCATCTGAATATAGAGAAGCGAGAGTCGATAGAAGGAAGTCTTAGATAAATGACCAGCCAGAGTGTAACCAGGAAGAATGCATTGGCGTGCGACATTGATGGATGGAAATATGTGTAAAATGCGAGTGGCGATGCGAGAAACATAAAGAGCACTGAATATACTGCCACCGCAGATGAGAAGTGTTCACGGATAAATAAATATAGGAGAAGAAGCCCAATAGAGCAGTATACAAATGAACCAAGAGATACAGCAAACTCAGCAGGCGTCCCAAAACTGTCAAATTCTTTTTCTGGATGAAGCATTTTCTGGAATGCGCGAATAGATAGATAAAACGGCGACCAGAGAATAGAGCTTCCGATACCATATCTGTTTGCATACCGGTGAGTGGTTGGGTCTTTCGGGAAGTCAGCAAATTTATAAGGGTAATTTTTTCGCTTGTCAAACTCGTGGAAATCGTTTGCAAAGTCTAAATCACCGTCTTCTACCAGTGAACGGAGAAATACAAAATTGAATACCCCATCAGTACCGTGAATTGATGGGGTTAAGAGAAGCAAACCACTGATTAGCAGGGTAATGCATAAACCTATAAAATATTTATCAATTTTAAGAACACCACAATGGAGTTTGAATTTGCCCAATGAAACTCCTTCTGAAAAAAATACCAGAGAGTTAAACTTATTCAAGTACTTCAGTTAATTTGTTAATAAGTTCTTCACGTTCTTTTTCACTTTCTTCAAGGCTGGCGATTTTTGACTCCAGCGCTGCGACCTGCTCCTGTAGTTCCTGAATCTGAATCTGCTGTTCGCGAATCACTTCATTTTTTTCCTTAATTTTCTCACGTACCATTGCAATTATTTCTTCATTAGATAATTTTGCCATCGTCAATCCTCCTGTATTACATCAACAATTTATACATTACTTATATTTCCATAAAGGTTGGAATGCAAGTATTTTTTTGTTGATTTTTACATTCAAATTCCAAGAACATATTCACTATATTTATGGAGCAAGCCTACAATGCCCTTTCAGATAACAGTTGATTGCGAGGTTAACGGGGAAAGAATTATACGTACCCTGCCAGCAACGATGTTGCTTTCGGAATTTCTCCGACAGGAGCTGGGATTAACAGGCACAAAGCTGGGCTGTAACAAAGGGAGCTGTGGTGCCTGTACTGTTTTACTTGATGGGAAACCAGTAAACTCGTGTCTTATTTTTATGCCGCAAGTTCATAAGCACACTGTTGTGACCATTGAGGGGCTTGGCAAAGAGGGTGAGCTCACAGACCTACAGAAGGCTTTCATAGAAGAAGGGGCAGTGCAATGTGGGTTTTGCACGCCAGGGATGGTCATTGTATCCGAATTTTTACTCAGAAAAAATCCCTGCCCAACTGAAGAAGAGATTCGGGATGGAATAGCAGGAAACTTGTGTCGGTGCACTGGGTATACGAAGATAATTCGCGCAATTCAGAAAGCGGCAAAATGTAGAGCGGAACATTGATTAGAGTGCTATTTTAAATCTTTAAGTGCTACATCCAGCGGGACGTAATCCATCCCAAAAGCCTCTGCTACGTGTTGATAAGTAATTTTTCCTCCGACCATATTGACTCCTTTTGCGAGAGCAGAGTCCTCAAGGCAGGCTGGAAATCCCTTATCAGCAATGTAAAGGGCGTAGGGGAGTGTGACGTTGGTTAGTGCAATAGTAGATGTCCTGCTAACTGCTCCGGGCATATTGGCAACGCAATAATGAATCACGCCATCAACTTCATAAATTGGGTCGCTATGCGTGGTGGGGTGTGCGGTCTCAATACACCCACCCTGGTCTATGCTGACATCAACAATCACAGAGCCGGGTTTCATCAATTTGAGCATATCACGGGTAATTATCCGCGGTGCACGAGAACCCGGGATTAACACTGCACCAATGACCAGGTCTGCCTCGCGGAGTTTTTCGCGGATATTGTACTCGTTACTAATCATAGTGTGGACATTAGGCGGCATAATATCGTTAAGGTAGCGCAGTCGGTCGATGGAAATGTCGAGTACAGTGACCTTAGCCCCGAGTCCAGCAGCCATTTTTGCGGCGTTGGTGCCCACTGTGCCACCGCCAATTATGAGTACATTAGCCGGCTCAACCCCGGGCACACCACCCAGGAGTACTCCTCGTCCACCAAATGGGCGTTCTAAATATTTGCACCCTTCCTGAATTGCCAGTCTCCCTGCGACCTCTGACATTGGTGTGAGCAAGGGGAGTTGTCCGTCTTGTGTTTCCACGGTTTCGTAGGCGATAGCCACTGCACCGGTCTTCATCATACTCTCGGTCAACTCTCGCGAGGAGGCAAAATGAAAATACGTAAAAATTATATGAGAAGATTTTATCATCGGAAATTCAGGTTCTAATGGTTCTTTAACTTTAATTATCATTTCTGCCTGTTGAAAAACTTCCTGGGGAGTTTGTACGATTTCTGCACCCTCACTGATATACTGCTCATCAGAGAACCCGCTACCTATCCCCGCATTTGTTTCTACAATAACCTTGTGTCCGTGTTTGACCAATTGCCTGACACCAGAAGGAACCACTGCGACACGATATTCTTGCTCTTTTATTTCTTTTGGGATACCGACAATCATTATCCTCCTCCTTAAATATGGGCTTGTATAACTCGTTCGTCTTTGTTTTGGAAAACAATCATAAAATTGTAATATGTAATTTCTATTCTGAATATAGGATTGTCAATGGGAAATAGCATAAAAAAATTCAGTATACATTATTCAGCATACTTTTGAAGACTCGAGTAGCCGAAGGGAGGTTTTGGTCTTCTCATCTGGGGGAGTGGTACTATTTCATTTTCTCAAAGTAATAACTGATATAAACATATCAGCCAATTTGGCATATAATACCCGATTTTGCGTTTAGAGAGCAGAATCGGAGTGTCAGGGAGAGTCTGAATAATTAAAAATCCTCCTTTTAGCAGATGTTAAAATCAAGCTAAAAGG
>JAGHBZ010000190.1 GCA_021160705.1 Candidatus Sumerlaeota bacterium | reverse complement strand
CCACGCGTCCAAATCCTCTGCGTTCATTTATTATATAAAGTTCAGTGTCAAGCCCGCCGGGGATTTCTATCTCATATCTTGGTGGGTCATAGTAGACCACCTCGCCCCGACGGGGTGAACGAAACCAGTAAGACACACAATCTATAAACAGTCGGTCGCCTTTGCGTAATCCGGGTGCCAGGGTATCCTGCGATACATAGACCAGCACAAAAAACGGCGTGAAGAAGAACTGAGCCAGCAGTAGCAGTACACCAAGCGCAAAGAGCAAATAGCTGAACAGCGCAAGTGAATATCGTAGTGTCCATTGCTGTCCATTGATGCGTGTAGCAGTGACCACACCATCATTGAACGACCAGAGCATATAAGCCAGCAGTGCGAGTGAGATTGGGATGTTTATCCACTCGGTAATAGTATAGATAAAAATAGCAATTAGCAGGAGCCAGCCAATAAAGAACCAGATGGCTTTTCTGAGCTGATGGTTATAAACCTGTCCCAGACCCGGAATCAGGGCAAGCCAGCCAGCGACCCAGGGATAACGCCATTCTACGTCACGGGGCAACTCGAAGTGAAAATAGTTTATAATCTTATGAAATTTCGTTCTGAATAAGAAAATTGGAGTAGTGAGAGTACGTCGTCTTCTTTTTGCGGGCAATTCCCTTAACGGCAGCTCTGGCTGGTGGTCAAGAGTCGCCCCACATTTTATGCACCGCTCTTGAGAATCAGTATTATAAAATCCGCATTGTTTACACGCTTTCATTTACTATATTTTCGCCATTAGTAATTTAACAAAACAATGTTTAATCATAAGTATTTAATCATACAAGGAGCAGGATTCCCAAGATAAAAAATCAGTCTCCAGATGCAAAGATAACAACCTGAACAAAAATATATTCTCCAGCTAAGAATATAAGCCAACGACTCAATTCCTCTTGACAATGTGAGGGTAAATTATCCAATCTGTTATATCATAATTTTGGAAACTCAATTCGGGAAATGAGTTATCAACTTTTTGATGATAACGAGGGAACGGTGTAGTCTTTGTATTTCGAGAAGTTAGACTTAGGAGTAAAAACATAAACAATACAGGAGAAGGAACAATGACGAATACCAGATTTACCTCCAGAAGAATTATTAGTCTTTGTATTATTTTAAGTTTTTCAATTCTTTTACTCGCTTATTCTTTTGCTCAGACACCATTGCTTGAGCAGGACTTCTACAGAGTGGCAAAAGCGGAACCTGATGAGTGTTATAGCGGTGTAGGTGAACCACCCGGGGTCCCTCCCTGTGCAGAAGGTGAGGAGAAAACTAACCAGGCGTATATCTGGGCGCTGACCAAAGCGGATGAATACACTGTCTGGTTCGGCACGATTGCGAATACGTTATGTCGTGTAATGGGAGGTCTTCAGATGACCGACCCAATAGAGACCGACGATTTTGTCTGCGAGTTTGGTGAGAGTATGTTCGCCCCCCAGTGGGGTAGTATTAGTGGCGACTGGCGTCCACCCCGTATTTATTCATTCAACAAAATGACCTCAGAATTAATCGACCATACCACGGACGTCCCTGACGACATCACCACAAGAACCAGTGGCTGGCGAGCCGCAGTAGCCTATGGAGGTTTAGTGCTCTTTGGGGGTCCGGGAAGAAGCAATATTCCCGGTCAGCCGGGATATATCAGTATGGTTGCGTTTGATGCGGAGAGTGGTGATTATATTGCCAGCACAATCCTGCCCCCGTATACCAATATTCGTAAGTTCTGGGTCGCCTCTGATGGCAACTTGTACGCCGGGGTACGACGAGTTGATATGACAACCAGCGGTCCGGTGAGCACTGGTCGGATACTCAAATGGATAAATAACCCACAACATCCCCTTTACCCCTTTCATTTTGTAGAAGTGGGTATGGTGGAGGGTGATGTAGCTGAACTCTGCGAATATAATGGCAGGCTCTGGATAACTACCTGGCCAATCATTAAATGGCATATCCCAAAGCCTTTTGGTGTATACCGAAGTCCAGTCTTACGTCCCGGTGGGCTGGACTCCACTGATTTGATGAAGTGGGAAAAAGTATGGAATTATGGTATGTATGACAAAGACCCACTTAATGGAGTGCTTACTGGTGGAGGTGCTATTCGAGAACTTAATGGATGGCTCTACTTTGGTACAATGCACGTACCTATGCTTGTGGTGACAGTTGCGCAACAACTCGGTGCTACAGACCTTACGGATTTAATCCTGAACGGGCATCGCGCTATAAGTATTTTCAGGCTTCGCGAAATCCCGGGACCACAGCCCCGTGACGTGGAGGTGCAATGTCTCTGGGGTAGAGAGGAACTTCCGGTCTTTGACCTTGTTGAGAAAAGATATGGAGGTAATACCCTTCCTACTGGCTACACCCCATTATATGGGGATTACGGAATTGGCAATAGGTTTAACAATTATACCTGGAGTATGGCGAGTGTGGACGGATGGCTTTATGTGGGCACTATGGATTGGTTCTATATTGCTGAAAGTGTGGTAGAAGAATATTATAAACAGCAACTTCCCGAGCTACCGCTCTCTGCTTCTGAGTCGGCATCAGGAGCCTCATCCCGTTGTATGGCGTCCTACGCAGAAGGACTTAAGGCATTACTTGAGCAGGAAGGGTACGACACTGAATCGTTGATGAAATCCCCTGATAGTCCCCCGGGTGAGCCAGAACCCAATATCCCACCACCCAACCCGGCTTCTCCATTGCCGTTTCCGGGTTTTGACCTGTTTGCTACTGATGGCAATGATTGGGTAGGTATTACCGGGAGTGGATTTGATAACATCACAAATTACGGTGCGCGAAACTTAATAGTTGACGGGCATGACCTCTTTCTCGGCACAGCAAACCCGATGAACCTGCATCCCTATGGTGGCTGGGAACTCTGGCGGGGTACCCGGGAGTGTTCTACCGGGCAACTTAAAATAGATAGAAGGTACTACCGATGTGTGGATTCCGCATTTATTGGACTCAGAGATTGCGACCTGAATACAAGCAGTGGGGTTTATGACACCGCAGTTGTCTACGTTGAGAGTGGGACTGATATTACCTCTGAGACGGTGATACTCAAAGAGTCCGGGCTGGATACCGGGGTCTTTGAGGGGTATGTAAACTTAGACGATGAGCCGACCACCGCTTACGATGGTATTATTCAGGTAGCTGATGGGGATACCCTCCGAGTGCTTTATCAGGATGCACACGACGAGTTCGGACGGACTACTCTTATAAAAGCTGAGTCTAAAATAGATTGCCTGCCCCCAACCATCTCTAATGTGCGTGTTATAAGTGTGGGGGTGCACGGCGCGGTAATTGGGTTTGACACCGATGAAGTAACTTTTGGGCTTGTCAACTTTGGATATTCCTGCGATAATTTGACCGAAACTATGCCTGATATTGACACCAACGAACATATCGTTGCCCTCTATGGACTTGATTCGCAGACCACCTATTCTTTTGTCGTCTCTGCTATGGATTATGCGGGCAACACAGCCTATGACGACAACAATGGGAACTGCTATTCATTTACCACCATCACCGATTGTGAACGTGAAAGAGTATACTTTGACCGCCTATTCTATTCCTGCGAAGATTACGCATATATCTGGCTTGAACATTGTGATGCTAACACATCTGCCTCGGTGTATGATACTGCTCAGGTTTATATTGAGTGCACTGATTCATACGGTGTGCTCTTTAGCTCCGAGACACTGACGCTTACTGAAACTTCGCAAGATTCCGGCGTCTTTGAGGGTGAACTGGTTCTAACTGTAGATGAGAATCCCCTGTATGATGACGCCATTCAGGTAGCGGATGGATATACCCTGAGCGTGAAATACTCCGATGAAACAACCACCGTACCCTTGATTGATACCGCAACTATTGAATGTAACCCCCCGGAGATAAGGGACGTAGAGGTCATAGATATTGGCGACACCTTTGCCACCATACATTTCAAAACCAGTGAAATTACTGTAGGTGCGGTAGACTATGGCACATCGTGTGGAGTTCTGTCAGATTTTCAGAGTAGTCCGCTTATCTGGGTGGAGCATTTCGTGCCGTTAAGCGAATTGACGCCTGCTACTACATACTATTTCCAGGTCAATGCAGTTGACCTGGCAGGTAATTTCGTAACAGATAATAATGGTGGTGCCTGCTACTCATTTACTACACTAAAAGGGTGCTCGGATGCTGAGCTCTATTTTGACCGAGAGGTCTACTTATGCGATGACATAAGCACCATCACACTCAATGACTGCGGTGAGAACCTGACCTCCTCCACAATAGACACTGTAAATGTTTCGGTTGTTAGCACCACTGACCCGGTGGGTGAAAACGTGATTTTGTACGAAACAGGACCAAATACAGGGGTCTTTATAGGTTCAGTTCCCTTGAAGAATATCCCTGTAGTCAATGGCGATGGTATTGTGGAGGTCAGTGATGCGGATACCCTCACTGTGCAGTTCAATGACCCGGATGACGGTATGGGTAATCCACAAACTGTCACTGACGAGGCTTATGTTGACTGTAGAGGACCCCATATCATAGAGGTCCAGATTATTCAGGTTTTGTACAATTCCGCTATAATTCAGGTCAAGACGGATGAACCGTCGGTGATTACCCTTGACTATGGTACCACCTGTGGTCTGCCTCTTTATTCTGCGAGTGCCCCTGAGTATGACTTGATTCATACCATACATCTGTCTGGACTCACGGAAGACACCCTTTATAAATTTACGGTCACTGCAACAGACGAACTGGGGTTTGTGACGTTTGACGATAATGACGGGGTGTGCTACGAGTTCAGAACCTATCCCAGAAACTGTTCAGATTCCGTTATCTTCTTTGACCGGGAGGTTTACGCTACTGACGATACATCCACAATTACTCTCGCTGACTGTGGTCAGGATTTTGACCCTGCTGTCATCAATCAAGTTTCAGTCACTGTGACCAGCGATAAAGAACCTCTCGGAGAGAATATAACCCTGTATGAAACAGCCCCAAATTCCGGGATTTTTGTTGGTAGCCTTGCTATAAGCAGCGGTGAGCCTATCCCGGATGATGGTGTGCTCCAGGTCAATGAAGCGGATACTATTAGTGCGGTCTACTTTGACCCGGACGATGGCACTGGAATGCCTAAACTCGCCCAGGACGATGCTCGGATTGAATTCAGTCTGACCGTTATTTCTGAGTACGATTCACCGCAACCTTCAGTCGGTACACACATCTTCACCACAGAGACCCTGATACACGCATATATGCAGGAGCCAATCATTATGGCTCCCTCGTCCACCACACGGTATGTTTGCACAGGGTGGCTTGGTGAAGGGTCTGTGCCTGCAACGGGTAATACTACATCAGTAACCTTCCTCATTGATACCGCCTCCACTATCACCTGGCAGTGGAAGACGCAACATTATCTTCTTGCCGAGGCAAATCCACCTGAAGCTGGCTGGGTCGCTCTAACCGATGGTATTACCACTGCTACCGGCTGGTATGATGAATTTGCTTCAGTGGATGTACTTGCGATTCCGGCTCCAGGCTGGCAGTTCAATATGTGGACTGGAGACCTCTCGGGCAGCAACAATCCTGAAACTGTGACTATGGATGCTCCCAAATCTATCGTCGCCAATTTCTCCCGGGCTCCTATTATCCATTACACCTTTGATGAACCGGTAGACTGGATGTATAAGGGTGAGACCAATGATTTTGACGTACCGACTTCTGAGAGCACTGGCGGGCATCTGGGAATGAATCCTGCTGGCTCCACCTATGCGTTTAGCTACTGGTATAGTCCTGACGTTACTATTCCCTGCGGGAGATATTATCGTTCCACCTGGACATTGAGCAGTAGTGTCAGCGACCCAGACCTCTGTATACCGTTCCGATTGCGAGTGAACCAGAAGCAAAGCTGGCAGGGCTGGTCACGCTATGTTGACAGTCGTGGTTTCGTTGCACCTACACAGTTTGAATGGAAGAACTACGCGTTATTCTTTAATCCTGTTGAGCTGGTTCCGGGAGATGACGTTTTTGTGTTCTCCTTTGACAGTATGAGTTTTGACCCGGGTAACGATGTGAACTCGTGGATATATCTTGAGGAGTTGATAGTG
>JAGHBZ010000335.1 GCA_021160705.1 Candidatus Sumerlaeota bacterium | reverse complement strand
GAGAAAAACTGTTACAAATAGCGGCCACACCGGGTATATCATATCTGAACCCAGGTCGTTCAGAAAAGATGCCACCGCAAAGATGAGAATCTTGGTTTTCTTTTTACTCATTTATCCGTTCAATCAGTCTCATTATAGTTTACAAATTTCTGAATGGCACGGCTTTTTGAGTGCAGAAGACGTCAGCGAAGAATATAAAATTTTGTTCCTTGTTTTTTACTCGCAACTTTCCTGAGGAAGGCTGAATCCGGGTGAGGACAAACTTATGGTAGTTTGCTATGCTCATTAAATATCTTTTATTCACTATGGGCATCTTTGCTTTTGAGCAGATAGGACTGCAGGTCAATATGGTTTAGGGCTTGTTCAAGTTTGTTTTTTAACTCCTCTATCTGTGCTTTATCATCAATTTTATTATTCTCAAGGTCAGTTATATAAAAGACGTCCACTACCCGATACGCCTCAGTGGTTATAAACGCCATTTCAATATTTATTTCAGATTCAAGCAAGATTGAACTTATAGTGTAGAGTACCCAGGGTCGGTCAACGGTTTTAATTTCCAGCACCGTATATGCCGGCGACAGCTCGTTGTTGATACTTACCTGTGTGGAAACATATTGAAATCGCTCCTCACCCAGACGAATACGTCCTCGTTGTCTTCGGAGAAAATGGTTTTCCGAACGTTTATTTTTGCTCAGGTCAATGAAGTTTTTCTTGAGCACTCCATAACGAAATCCCTCCGGAAGCGCTCTACCTTGATAATCCGTCACGTAAAACACATCCAGACACAATCCATCAGTAGTGGTAAAAATGTTGGCATTAATAATATTAATACCGCTTGATGATAGTATCAAACATAGGTCGCGGAAAAGCCCGGGTCGGTCGTATGTCACAAAACTAATCTCCGTGAGATTTCCTCCAGAATATGGATGCACACTTATTTCAATAGGGTTTTCTTTGCTCAGGCGCGTGGTCAACTGAAAATGCTCGGCTGCCCGTTCAACATCTATGCTCGACAGATAGCGTTCCGGTAAGTTATTCACAAAGGTCTCAATTCGGTGTTTTCCTGCCACAACACCTGCTACGTTCTTGAGAATCTTTGAAAGTGCTATTATCACTTCCTCACGAGCTTTCGTTGGTGGGGCTGGAAGGGCTTTCCCTTTTTCCAGACATTGTTGAACTTTTTTATATAGCTCGTACAACAGTTGAGCCTTCCAGGCATTCCAGGCATCCGGGGAGACCGCTTTTATGTCGCAGTATGTCATCACATACAGTAAATCAAGAAGACGAGAATCTGCAATTTCTTTAGCCACTGAGTCAATGACTTTAGGTTCATTGAGATTATGCCGAAATGCCACGTGGGAAAGGAGCTGATGATGAGATACCAGAAAATGGATAGTTTGTTCTCCTCGCTCCGGCAGCTCCAGTTGATTCAAAATCCTGCGTGTCAGTTGTGCACTTTGAAGCACATGCCCACGTCCTCTACCTTTGCCAATATCGTGTAATAAAAGTGCCAGATTTAGCCAGCCCCACTCGGAAGAGTTAATTTTATGTGCTACCTCTATTAACTCCGGTGGGTGCAGAGTTCTGGCTTTGCCATCATCCTGTCTCAATGATTCGGACACCTCAATCGTCTTTAATAGGTGTTCATCCACCGTGTAGGTATGGTAGTGGTCCAGTCTTACCAGACAACGCACACGCTTAAATTCGGGTATAATGATTTCCAGAAACCCGGTGCGATGCATATCTTTGAGCACCTGTGCACCGCCTACCCGTGCACGCAATATCTGAAAAAAGAGCTCCCGTGTCTTCCTGTCTCGGCGGAATCGTTTGTCAATATGTTTTACTGCTTCACTGACCTGCTCAATACCTATACTATTTAGTTGAAGATTGTGTTCTGCACACAACTTGAACATCGTTAGAATCTTGAGCGGGTCTGACAGGACTTCCGAAGTGTACTCCGGGTCTATAACGAGCCATTTGTGCATCTGAAAAAAATATCTGCCGATTCTTTTCTTATCTCTCTCATATCGCTCCCAGGCTGAAAACTCGGGTACGAAACTTTGAAACATTTTTTCGCTTACCTTCTCCCATAAGGATTCAATAAATCTCGCATACCGATAATAGGTTTGCATCAATCTTTCCTCACGGAGAAGGCGTTCGTCTGTTTTATAACGCAGGACCTTTGCCACCTGACTCTGTTTCTCAAAATTAAGCACATCATCTCTTCGTTGACTGAGCAGATGAAGCGTATTTCGTACACGATGTAGAAAATTGAGTGCACGGTGGATAGTCTTAATCTCCTCATCCGAGATAAAGGAGTGGTTTACGAATTCTTTAAAATCAAGTGTTTGCCAGAACACATATCCGAGCCAGAGGAGTGAGTGTAGGTCTCTCAATCCACCCTTGGATTCTTTGACGTTCGGCTCAAGCAAATATACAGATGAACTCCATCTTTTGTGTCGCTCTTCCATATAAGCGAGCCGTTGACGAATGAACCACCCACGCAACTCACCGGTGAGTCGACGGGCTATAATCTCTTTGGCAGAAGTGTAGACATAATGATTCCCAGCGATTAGACGCGACTCTACCATTGCGGTCGTTGAGACTATATCAGTGCCAAGAAATTGTTCGGTCTCATCAAGCGTGCGAACAAAATAACCTACATCCAACCCAACGTCCCATAACACATAAAGTATCGCTTTAATAAAGTCCTCAATTGCCTCATCAATTCGGTCTGAAACCATAAATACAAGGTCAATATCAGAATGTAAATTTAACTCATACCGCCCATAACCTCCCTGTGCAAGTAGCGCAACTCTTTGCAGAATGGACTCGTCCACATTTCTTGATTCCCTGATATAATTAAACACACCCTGAATCAGAGAGTCCATTCCTCTGGTGTATCTATGCACCGTATAAAGTCCCGGACGTGTGGGAATGATATGCCTTATCCGACGTTGCAGTCCTTGATAGCGCTGAGCGAACTTCTTTATCGCTTCTTTGCTCTTCACTTTTTGATTCTCAGGCATTTCTTATTTTACTCTTATAGATATTATACTTGAATAAAACCACTCAAGCGGTTTAACGTGTAAATACAGTATTTTGAATTTCGGAAAGGTGATTTGCAATGGCAAAAATCAGAAATGAGAAACTTCGGCTACTTAAACAAAATATAGAACGAATAATTAAAGGAAAGAGTGATGTTATAGACCTTGCCATAATAGGCATTCTTGCACAGGGACATATCCTCATTGAGGACGTACCCGGCGTCGGAAAAACTACACTGGCTTATTTACTTGCTCGGTCAATTGATTGCTCGTTTCAGCGTATTCAGTTCACCAGCGACTTGCTACCTTCAGACATACTTGGAGTTACCATATATAGCCAGCGAACTCAGGAGTTTGTCTTTAAGGAGGGACCTATCTTTGCGAACATCGTACTCGCAGATGAAATTAATCGCACTACACCAAAAACCCAGTCAAGTCTACTTGAGGCAATGAACACTGCTCAGGTATCTATTGACAAGGTCACGTATCAGCTACCACAACCCTTTATGGTGATTGCAACCCAGAACCCTATTGAGTTTCACGGGACGTTTCCTTTGCCTAAATCACAACTTGATAGATTCCTTATGCGCATTCATATTGGGTATCCCGATAAAGCTGATGAGGTTACAATTTTGCGAGAACAGAAATTCCCCGGTATTCCTGAGGAGGTAGAACCTGTGCTCCATAAAGACGAAGTCATTGAGATGCAAAAAGAGGTCGCAAATGTCCGCATTGACGAAGACCTCCTGCACTATATTGCAGAGATAGTAACCGCTACACGCAACTCCCCACTGATAGAACTGGGTGTTAGTCCAAGAGGTGCACTGGCATTACGGCGCTGTGCTCAGGCTAAAGCTTTCCTTGAAGGCAGAAATTATGTTGTCCCTGATGATATAAAATCTATGGCAGTATCCGCTCTGGCTCATCGTATTCAGGTGGCTCAGACCTTTGAGACTACCAGCCTCACCCATCACGATGATGAACACATCATTCGCCAGCTCCTTGAACAGGTTGAAGTCCCTATCTGAGCACAAGACAAAGAAACGCTGAGGGAGATGAAAATGACGTTTCGTGGTTTACATTTTCAGTTTTTAGTTATATGTGGGATGTTTTGTGTTACCTCTATTTTACTGGATTGGAGATTATTTTTTAATGTGATAACAGACATGAACCGAGATTTATTTAGTCGTCCTGATACTATAAG
>JAGHBZ010000325.1 GCA_021160705.1 Candidatus Sumerlaeota bacterium | reverse complement strand
GAATACACTCAATTCTATTAAGAACATAAGAAATGCTTTACAAGTAGGAAGATAAATAATGGGAAGGTTCTCCAAACTTGAGCGCGGTATTGCCCCGAAAAAACTGGAGGAGGAATCCGCAAAGGCTGAAGTAGCTCTGGAGCGCCCTGAAGTTGAAGAGAAATACGATGCCTCTTACTATGTCAAGCTGGCAGACCAGTACTTTTTTTACGGCGAGTTCGCAAAGGCGTTACGGTTCTACTCCAGAGCACTTCAGGTAGATAATTCGCTAATCTATCCCTGGATTGGTCAGATATTCTGCCTTTTAGAGATGGACCAGATAAAGGAAGCCGGGGTATGGGCGACCCGCGCACTTGAGCTCTTTCCAGAGAACCCGGATATTATTGCATTACACGCAATAGTGCTTGCGTATAAAGGTATGCTAAAACGTGCAATCGGGGCTTCAGATTTTGCTATGAGTAAAGGTTCAGGCGTATTTACCTGGCTGGCACGGGGAGAAGTATTGCTTATCGCTGATAACAAGATGGCTCATTTCTGTTTTGATAAAGCTATGGAGTCCGCACCGGTGGATGACTGGCAAACACCAATGCGGATTGGGCTGGTCTATTTCAAGCACAAAAAGTATTCTCACGCACTGGATTTCTTTCGCCGTGCGGTGCAGTATGGCGTGCCCAACTATTATCTATGGTATCATATCGGACGGTGTTACTATCATTTAGGATTCAACCAAAAAGCCATTGAGGCATTTCAGCGCTCACTTGAGCATCAACCAGAGTTCAAACGAGCAAAACTCGCTCTGGAACGTGCGACAAGAACCTCTATATTCAGTCGCATTTTTCGTCGGGTTATTCATCGGTACCCGAAAAAATGACTCCTCGCACCATAGAGGCAATGCAGGAATAAGTAGAGTTTATAGACAGCAAGTTTGAGACCGCTTGGCAAAACGCAAAAGTACCCTCACCCCTCAGACAACTGCTACTATGGAATGACAGAAAGAAGAATGAGTCTAACGATATGGAATACGGAGAAAAAATAGAAAAGGTATATACACGATTGCCGGTTGTAGCGATAATCGGGCGTCCAAATGTAGGTAAGTCCACGCTGTTTAACCGACTGGCACGACGACGTAAGGCTATGGTATTGAAAATCCCCGGGGTTACCCGTGACCGCAACTATCAGCAGGTAAAATGGGATGAGCATGAGTTCCTGCTCGTTGATACCGGGGGTTTTGAGCCGGAGACTGACGACGTTGACCTCGCCCTTATTAGAGAACAGACTCAGATTGCAATTGATGAAGCGGATGTGATTTTATTTGTCACTGATGGAAAAGAACTCCTTCACCCGAACGATGAATTGATTATGCAACAGCTTCGTATGACCAGGAAGCCGGTCTTTCTCCTGGTGAATAAATGCGATACTCCAGAGCGAGAGCAGTCTGCGTATGAATTCCTCAAACTTGGTGTGGATAAGGTCTATCCTATATCCGCCACACATAATATAAACATTGACGAAGTGATGAATGATGTGGTTGCGGTGCTCCCGACTCCTACCCACCGTGAGGAGGTCGCAGACTCCATTCGTGTAGCTATTATTGGCAAACCTAATGTGGGTAAGTCTACATTGCTTAATACAATTCTCGGTGAGAATCGGGTCGTGGTCAGCGAGACCCCAGGGACTACCAGAGACGCTGTGGATACCTTGATAAAATACCGGGGGAAAATGTATACGCTTATTGATACTGCAGGCATAAAACGACGTGGAAAAATCAAACACCTGGTAGAACGAATCAGTATCTCAGCAACCATTATGAGTCTGGAACGCTGTGATATTGCGCTTGTGGTTTGCGATGCCACTGAAGGTATCACTCGCCAGGACCAGCACATTGCCGGCTACGCCCTGGAAGCCGGCAGAGGGATAATCATCGTCATAAACAAATGGGACCTTATTGATAAAAGCAAAGAAAACATCACTGCCTGGCATAAACGTGTTCAATATGCGTTCCAATTCGTGGAGTTTGCTCCTGTGATTTACGTCTCCGCACTCACAGGTAAACGTGTGGATAAAATTTTTGACCTGATTGACACAGTGTATAGAGAATTTACTAAGCGAATACCTACTTCCGAATTGAATACAGCAATAAAGGGAATCGTGGCAAAGCATAAACCACCCAGCTGGCGCGGACGAGAACTAAAAATAAAATACGCTACTCAGGTCGCTAATTCACCACCAACATTTGTGCTATTCACTAATTATCCAGAGGCTATCCACTTTTCGTATGAGCGCTACGTGCAAAACCAACTACGAAAACAGTTTGGGTTTATCGGCACACCAGTGCGTCTCATCTGGCGAAAAACCGGGTAGTCCGTTGAGTCCGTTAAGTCCGTTATGTCCGTTAAGTCCGTTGTGTCCGTTAAGTCCGTTGTGTCCGTTGAGTCCGTTGAGTGTGCGGATTTATGGGCTGACTGAGACTTTCTCAAGTGACATATTCTCTAAATACAGCCAGGAGTTTTCATCATCAAATTGGTCAAAACTCATTATGTCAAACGAGAATACAGCAATATTGTCGGATGTTCCGGTAACGTTGGGGTCAAAGATGACATCATAGGTTTTCCAATCAGTGGCTGAAGGTGCCTGAAGATTATAGCTATTAACTACTCGTTCCCACTCCTGCCAGGAGCCGCTTTGATTAATACGAAGTCTGAACTGTACTGCATCGTCAGCATTTGTCACGCTACTACTCACTGTAAATAGGGCACGATATACCTGTTCATCTTCTATACTTGTATCAGGACTGAACCAGTAGGAGAAACAATTCAATGAACCCTCAGGATTAAGCCCTAAATGTCCACCAGTAGAGGTTGTCGTGGGTTCATCAAAAGGTGGCACTTGCCCTTGAAATCCCCAGCCTTCACTTCCAGTGGTAAACTCATAACTCAATACCTGTGAGTCAGTTGTCAGCTCAACTTTATCTACCGCCAGTTCCTCTAAATATACCCAGGAGTTAATATCATCATTCGGGTCAAAACTCATTATATCAAAAGCAAAGACAAGCAAATCATCGCCCTGACCCGTGACCAGAGGATTAAAGTAAAGGTCATACCATTTAGGATTACCCTGCGTTGGGGCTTGCTGGTTAATGCTACTGACTACTCGACTCCAGGATTGCCAGCTTCCTTTTTGATTAACACGGAGCCTGAATTGGACTGTTCTGTCAGCATCAGTTGAACTGCTCCCTATTTCCCAACTCGCCCGATAAAATTCTAAACCACCCGGCTGGATTTGAGTAGTAAACAGTCCTGGCTCGGCGGTGAGAGTAACGGTTATAATATTGTCATTTATTTGCGTATCAGGACTGTACCAATAGGAGAAGCAACTTAAAGACCTATTAGGATGAAGCCCTAAATGACCGCCAGTAGAGGTTGATGTAGGTTCGTCATAAGGAGGAATCTTGCCACGAAATCGCCAGCCCTCTGCACCGAGGTCAAATCTCCAGATAATAATCGGCGTGGGTGTGGGTGTTGGTGTTAGTGTAGGAGTTGGCGTGGGCGTTACTGTTGGTGTCGGAGTGCTGGTAGGAGTAGGTGTGGGCGTTGCTGTTGGCGTAGGAGTCCCAGTAGGTGTAGGCGTCGGTGTAGGTGTAGGTGTTACCAGTGGTGACCAGAGCTCAAACGCCATATCCATTGATTGCCCCTCCAGACGATGTCCTGGCGGCCAGATTAACTCCGTCCAGGACGT
>JAGHBZ010000073.1 GCA_021160705.1 Candidatus Sumerlaeota bacterium | reverse complement strand
GTATTCCATTGTCTCGGTATCTACTATTAGATAATACGCACACCGCCCAAACCTGGGGTCAATCTCTCCCTCAAGTGATGGTGTCATTGCTGTAACTGCTACTTTCATATTCGTTCTCCTCCCTGATTCATTGATTTTATCAAATCATTATATAAAACAGCACATAATCTTCACCCCATAATTTCTCACTGTAAGATATATAATCATTTAGTTATTCCAAATAATTCTTTTTTCACTGACTCTTTATTTATGCTATCCGAATTTCAAAGAGTCTCCTTCCGCTTCGCTCAAAAGCTGAAAGTATGGAGAGGAGAATGTTAGCAATTCCCCTCTCCTTCAACAAATTATTAATAGAGGCGGTGCCATAAGAGTCTGGGAGTGGGATGTAGGACTTACCACCACCAGCCTCTGCCGAGCCACCTTCTACCAAACCAGCCTCTGCCACCGCCCCAGCCTCTGCCTCTGCCACCACCCCAGGGTAGACCACCTCTGCCTAATCCACGTGGAACCCACCAGGGATATGCAGCTACCCAGGGTGTGTATGGGGTATAAGGTGCAAAGGTGAGCCAGGGATACTGCACCGCTGGTCTGGCTCCAGCAGCAGTCCAGCCGCCCCAACCCCAGGGTCCATAAACCCAGGCACACCAACCACGTGCACCGCCTGTCATCGGTCCTAAACCCAAAGGTCCTGTGCCATCCAGTCCTGGCATCGCTCATCTCCTCCTTTCTTATTTGAAAAACATCTTGTTTTTGCTTTAATCAAAAACCCATTTGCTGAAACATTTACATTTCTATTCACACTCACCCTGAATCCAACGACCATAACGGACTCAACGGACTAACGGACTAAACGCCATTCCTCACTCTCTCAGCATTCGTGTCCCACAGTTCGGGCAACTCAACTGGCGACACGGAACTCCCGGTTGTTTAGGAGCCCTGGTGCCGCAATTCGGACACACACAACTCCCACCGGGACCAGCGCCACCACCGCGTCTGCCAAATCCGAATCTACCACCACGTCCGCGACCACCGCCGACTCCACCTCCAAAGCCACCACCAGCTCCGGGTCTATTTCCACCAGGTCCCTGACCAAATGGCATTTTTAATCACCTCCTCGGTGTTCAAGACATTAACTCCACTACTCTATCCACAATGGAATGCAATACTTTTCCGGCTTCACTTTTCTCAGAATCAAGTACAATCGGACGACCACTGTCGCCGGCAACCACAATCTGCGGGTCAAATGGAAGAGTACCAAGATAATTAATCCCTAACCCTGCAGCTATCTGTTCGCCGTTGCCGTGTCCAAAGAGCTCAATCCGCTCACCACACTTCGGACACGTCAGCCACCCCATATTCTCTACAATCCCAAGTACCGGAACGTTGAGTTTCTGAGCAAATCGCACGGCTTTCCGGGAATCAAGCAGTGCTATCTCCTGAGCAGTGGTTATGATAATTGCACCATCCATTCGGGGAATCATCTGGCAGATAGTCAGTGGTTCATCACCCGTGCCCGGTGGTGAATCTATTATGAGATAATCCAGGTCGCCCCAGCTTACATCACCCAGAAATTGCCGAATAACGTTAGTCTTCATTGGACCTCGCCAGATGACCGGTGCATCCGAATCCCCTAATAGAAATCCCATACCCACCACCTTGATACCATACGCCTCAGCCGGTACTATCTTCTGCTCTACCACCTGCATACTCTCCTGCGGGTTGTCAATACCAAGCATCTTGGTAATTGAGGGACCGTGAATATCTATGTCCAGCAGACCGACCGCCTTCTTGCGAAGACCAAGCGCAACCGCAAGATTCACTGCAAGCATACTCTTGCCAACACCACCTTTATTGCTGATTACCAGAATCTTGTGCCGAATGTGGCTCATTGCAAGAGTTATCTTTGGGTCTTCTGGAATCCCCGGTTGCGTACTCCTCTGGTCTTTTCTTTGTTCTTTTTCTTCTGTCATCGTTTGCTACTCCTTACCACTGAGATAATCTATATTATGTGCCTGGTCCTGCGATAATGCCAGAAAAATCACTATTTTCTCCTGCGCTGACCAAACCGATGCCGTCTCCGATGACGCCATCCCCGGGGCAAAGGTCTCTGCAATGAAGGTATCATCTCCTTTGCCAGATAGCCATCACTCAATTCCCCCTTTACAATCAGCTGGATTGCCTCTTCCACACTCGCTGTGACCCAGGAGATTACCCTGATACCATTAAACACAAACACACGCTCAAGAAACCCGCTGATTGCACCACAAATCAGTGTGTCTACACCATCCGCTTTGAGCCGGTTAACCAGAGCCAGTGGGTGCGGAAACGCCTGCATTGACAGTGCCTCTCTATGTACTTCAGTGCCATCCGCATTAAGTTCCACCACAAGGATTTCGCTCGCCAGGTCAACTCGAGGCGCTATAAAACCATCACTATGTGCCAGCGCTATTTTCACAATATCTATATTAAGCAATATTAGTGCCATATCAGGTATACTGAAAAATAAAGAGTTACGAAAAAGCAGGGTAATTCTATGTTGCGTTTCTGCGACGTGTTGTGCAACTCTGCAACGCAAACTCACACACAACTCGCCAAATAAACCTGGCTTAATTTTAAACTAAATCCTGACGTAATTTCTGGCTTGCATCTCAGCACTCATAGAACTCGGAAAGAAAGAGAAACCACGAATAGGCACGAATTCTCACGAACTCATAGCCATTCACATATCTAATCTTTATTCCCTCTTTCTTCGCATCTATGCGTGATAATTCGGGGGTTAAAAGAAAGAGAAATTTTTTATCCTCACGCAAAGACGCCAAGCCAGAAAGTGGTCTCCTTAATTTACTACTGACGAAACACTCCAATTTACACGAATATATAGGAGAAGAATAAGCAGGTCTTAAATTTTTAGTCCGGTGAGGTGATTCACTGCATAATCTTCTTCCTTTTTTGGTTCTTAGAATTGTTCAGCAAAGGGCAGTGGCGGAGCTGGAGTGTTTCTATTTTGTAGCAGAGAACACGCCCGCATTACTAAATAATCGTTTCGTACAGAGACTCTACCATTCCGACAGAGCACATTGAATTTTATAACCTTCTTTATCTTAAATGTGTGATTTTTTTCTTTTCCAGTTCGCTCCTACGGAGCCCGGATGTGTTTACTTGTTGCAATTAATCCCGGTGCTGACGCGCCAGGCTACGTATGGGTTGTTCCTTCGGAACTATATCAAAAATGAAGCAGTACAGATTTCATTTGTTAAATCTCAAATGGGAAATGTTATTGGACTAAACTTAACTATGCCTCTGGAATTTGAACAACCAATTAACTTCAGGACTCATAACATCATTTTGACGATACCTTGGCTACGTCAGTCAAATTTGAGCAGACCAAAATACTGGGGTTGGTAAGGGAAATTGCGCATTTTTGACCAGTCGCGTTGGGCTGGCTCGGTCTGCTGGCGGTGGCGTCGTACATTAACCCCCCAGACATCGCCGGGTTTAGGTGGTTTTGTCTTTATTTCTTTATACGGGATTTTAAATTCGGCACTCCAGAATTTATCGCCCACGTAGGTCTTCACCTCAAATTTAAACGAGAACAACCCCTCCGGTCCACTGCATAGCACTGTGCCTTTTGGATTAACCATCAGACGGTAGAAGGTCTTAAGGTCTCGGTTAGTGTCAAAAAAGAGCTCAAAATCATCGTCCCCGAACACAAGTGGCAGGTCGCCGTGTGCCTTAGCAGAAAGCCCCTTCGGATTGGGTTCATCGCCTTTTATTCCCACGTAGATATTTTCGTCGTCATAGAGTACTTTGACCACAGTTTTTTCAGGTGCAGGTGTGCCTTTTTTATCCAGAAATAGTTGCGAAATAGCTGGCACTTTTTTCCACACCTGTTCATCAATCCTGCCATCTATTGTCAGGGGAACGTTCAGCCGTTTTGCCGTAGTTTCTGGTGGGTAAAATAGTCGGTAATAATAAGTGAGTGTTGTTTTCCATCCACGTTCATTTTTATACGGTGAGCTGACTCTCAATTTTGGTAGCTTCTCCCTGCTAAAGGTGCCTTTGGGAGCGGAGACGAGGAACTCCACGACTTTTTTCTCTCCGGGTGAGAGAGTCAAACGTGTACCACTCGGCTCAAAACTCCACCGAAAATCATCCGTCTCCCAGTTGAGCACAAAAGTTCGCACCCGGTTGGTCTTGTTCTCAAGTGGCACCTCAACGCTGGTAAGAATGCTGCCCTTTGCTGGATTGGGAATAATAATTGTTTGTTCATCCTTTAGATAATCAGACGCCTTTTTGTATGCGTCTGGCACAACTGCCGCTGGAGGGTAGATGCCATTATCAGCAGTGACCACCGCATAATTGACCTCTTTGCCGTTGACCGACACAACAAGAAAATGATGCGAATGTCCCAGGAGATGGTTATAGTAAAGCATATTACCCGACGAGTTTATGCAGAAATAACTTATTCCATCCCGAACCCGATAATCATATATATGATAGTGCCCGGTAAAGATTGCCCGCACTGGATATTGCTTCAGCAAATTATGAACCGATTGCCAGTCATACTTATCGTTCAGGTAAAGTGGCGAATGAAAAGTGATAAAGATGTTTTCCGCATTTTTGTTTTTCTCAAGGTCATTTTTAAGCCATTCCATTTCTTCGTCGGGAATCGTGTCAAATTGCTGTTTCAAATAAGTATCAAGCACAATAAAATGTGACCCCCTAAAGTTGAATGAATAGAAGTAATGGTCATTACCCCATACTTCCCCGTATACAGGCTCTATCTCAGCGGTGGTAACGTCGTGATTCCCTGGGGTTGGATAAAACGGAACACTCAGTGGAGCAATTTGTTTTTTAAATCTCCTCCATTGTCGGCGAGCATTATCCGGGTCGTATGTATACCCGTGAATCATATCACCTATATGAATCACAAAAGATGGTTTGAGCAACTCGGTTTCACGGACAATGCGCTCAAAGGTCTTCGGATTGTGGAATTGGCTGTCGCCCCAGACAACGAACTTGAACTCACTGGCTACTGACCCAAACACACATAAGGAAAACAATACTATGAGAAGAAAGTAAATCCCAGGAATGCTGATAATTTTTCTTTGATGCTTTGCTCTCATCTTTCTTCTCCCTATGGATTTTTTTAGTCGCAACCCCTAAAGGACGAACTCAGAAATCACTATGAGAATCCCTACCTGCAACCGCAAACTTAAAACATTCACTTACCTGGCAAATCAATATAGCATCTTATATCACTTTCTATTTGAAATAGTGGAAAATTTTCAGCACAACTCATTTCTACGGAGCTGTTGTGCTTTCTTATTGCTATTTTAATTCTCCAATACAAATGCACCAGGCTATATACAGCTCGCTCCTTCGGAACCCTATCAAAGAAATGATGGCTTACAAATTTCATTTGTTATATTTTACCTGAGTAATGTTATCAGATATTTATTTCCCGGAGTATTGCTGTTTAAGGCGTTTATACATAGCCGAGTGGGGTTTCAGTCTGAGTGCTCGTTCAATTGCCTCCAGTGCTTTTTCAGGTTGTCCGAGTTTAAAATACACCTGAGCAAGAATGCGCCAGTTATCTGCTTTGTAGGGCTTTAGTTGTGTGGCTTTGAGTGCATACTTCAGACCTTTCTCCAGTTCTTTTCCGGATTTCTGAGCAAAATATGCAAAATTAGTATACGCGGTGTCTTCATTTGGCATCACTTTGGTTGCCAGTTCTAATTTTTCAAAAGCCTTGTCATACTCGCCACGAATACCATAAATTTGCCCCATACCAAAAACGCTCTCATACCCACAGGTCTGGCAGGGCTTATTATCAATGCACAACTGGTAATATCGGAGTGCGTTATCATAGTCGCCGAGTTTACGAGCGGATTCACCAGCCCAGCGATATATCTCGTGCGGGAATTTTCTAAATTGCTCAGGCCAGCCCTCCGGGTTTGCAAGAATCTTTTTCGCCAAGGAGTATGCCTGCTTATAATTTTCCGTATCTACCAATAAATACACACCGTCGCTGGCGTATTTACTGGTTAGACCACCAAGCTCCACTGCCTTGTCCACGAGCCAGGTTATCTCATCTCTACAATAATCTGGTGGCGACGGATTCCATCGGAGCGTGTGCCACCAGAAGTTCGCACCCTCCATATAAACCTCCGGGTCATCAGGATAATCATTGATAACTCGCTTTATTAAAGCCTTCGCCTTATCCGGTTCGTTACTGTACCCATACGAATATGCCCAGAGTAAATTCTGGTATGCCTGAATGTTGTGAGGGATAAGCTGATATGCTTTCTCAAAAGCCCGCTCCGCATATTCGGTCGGGTATCCATTTTCTTTGTAAGCATTAATAAGCAACGTCCAGATTTTGCCGTTCTCAGGATAAATTTCAACAGCAGATAGCAATTTCTTAAGTGCAAGTCGTACACCATCGCTGAATATCTGTTTCTCTTCGGATGAGAGCTCGTTAAAATACCGTCCCTTTCGTGCCCTGTATGCCCATTCTAAAGCCATCCAGGCACAGTTGTATTGCATACTCCAGTGGTGGGGATACTGGAGTGCGGCTTGTTTCAATGTATCCACTGCATCCTTATAATTCTCCATCTCTTTATACGAAAACGCCAATAGCAACATCACTCTTGGATTATCGGGATTTTCTTTCAGGAATTTCTCGCATTCTTCCACCGCTTTTTTATATCTTTTATTATTGCAAAGAGTCGCCATATAGACTTGATGAATTCTGCCGTTGTGTGGAAATTTCTGATATGCCTTTTGAGCGATAAAGTACGAATTCAGGGAGTCTTCCACAGCAGTTCGTTTTGCCCATTCCACGTATGCGAATGCAAACTCAGGGTCTTCATCAGCAATCTTCTTCCACAGTTCTGCTGATTCAGTTGCACGCTCCTCCGGAAGAAAGTATGCATTCATAGCCCGTTCAAACTGCCGATAGCTACTCGGGGTGCGACGCCTGATGTATTTGCGATTCCGACGAGGAAGTTTCACCCCTAATGTTTTCAGTGTGTCAAGCGCGGATTGAGACAGCAGGTCAGGTAATTCGTCCAGAGTACCTCTCAACTTAAATGCCACTATTGTGGCAGATGTATCCAGGTCAAAAATCTCGCCTCGCACCTCTACCTGGTTTTGATGTTTTTTCAGAACACCTGTCATCACGTTTTTTATCCCGAAGATTCGGGCAAGTTGAATGGCTTCACGGCGTGAGAGTGCGGTTCTTTTTCGTTCATCGCCGTATAATGTCTTTATCTCCTCCTCCACCCAGCCATAGAACGGCGAACGGATGATTTCGTCCGGGGCAAAGTTAATCTTATCAGCCAGGATACGACTGAACAGCACCCCCCAGGGTTGCCCATCATCGGATTGTGTGTCAAAGTTCGCTACCAGCAGACTAACCCCCGGGGGTTTTTCTACTGAAACTTGGCAGGAGGTTAAAATAAGTAGGAGGAGTATAACGAAGTTGAATAGTCGAAATCTCATCTCCAATCCCCCTGATGAGTATAGAGACAATTCTCTCAGGATAAAGGAAATATTCAAGCTTTTTCTCCATAATCATCAGAGGGTTTTAATGAATTTATTTTTTTGCGAGTCACAATCAGCGGCTATTTATGCGTTGTGAGAAGACCCCGGGCAATAGTGAAGTCGGTGGTGGTGGTGATTTTTATATTCTGTTCTGAACCCGGGACGATGTAGACGTCTTCGCCTGTCAGTTCTATTGCCTGTGCCTCATCTGTTATTGTTACATTGCGGGACATAATTTCCTGATAGGCTTTCATTATCAGTGAATAACGAAATACCTGAGGTGTCTGAGCAAGCCAGACCTGATGACGATTAAGGCTCTTTTCAATTAAATAGTATGGTTGGTCTTCTCCGTGTGTTGTGGCGATTTTAATGGTATCGGTGGCTGGTTGAGCAAGGATGACCGCACCTTTTTCTTGTGCCAGCTTGATGGCTTGTCTGGTAGCCTCAAGTGGGGGAAATGGACGGACTCCGTCGTGAATCACCACGAATTCAGTTTCCGGCGTCACCGAGTTCAGCCCATACCACACAGAGTCCTGCCGTCTTTCACCACCAGCAATTACTTTTGCCACCTTATTCATTCTGTATTGTTTTACCTCATCTTTAACACGGGCAATGTACTCTTTCGGCACAACGACATTTATACAATCTATTTCTGCCAGCCTGGCAAGACGTTCCACACTATGGATATAATCAGGTTTATCTCCCAACAGTAGAAATTGTTTAGGAACCACGGCATTAGACTCAGTGTATTTAGCCATCTCTTCTTTGAACCGCCTGCCCTGTCCTCCAGCAACTATTATCGCACTTATCATCGCATTTATTCTCCTGCTCATCACGATGAACTACAGCAAAGTCCCGGTACGAACACTAATTTAAGTATCTCTTTTTCATAAATTTTTCACAATTTTGTTCATATAATCACTATTGAAGATTCGCGTATTTGTCTTCTTAGACTTAGTTCCGATAGGAACGACCTGTATATAGCCCAGTGCGTAAGCGCTGGGTATATTGG
>JAGHBZ010000453.1 GCA_021160705.1 Candidatus Sumerlaeota bacterium | reverse complement strand
GTGCATACTCAAACCCATTATACTTTTTTATGATATTGATTATTTTATGAATATTTTTACCATTGGTGAAGAAGTGACGAAGTTCCTCCTGGTGGTCTGGTGTTGCGCTCTCCAGGGTATAGATAAACGGGAGTGTCTGTTTGCCCTGTTTGATATCAGAGGCGAGTGGTTTTCCCCATTTTTCATCCGTAGCTACAAAATCTAATGTATCGTCAACAATCTGGAACGCCATACCAAGGTTCATTCCGAAATTGCCTACTTTCTCAATATTTGCCTTATCTGTTCGTGCAATACAGGCACCAAATTGAGCACACGCTGAGAACAAATACGCTGTCTTATGTTTAATAATCTTGAAATAATCAGTGCGT
The DNA here is from genome assembly GCA_021160705.1 of Candidatus Sumerlaeota bacterium. GTDB lineage: Bacteria > Sumerlaeota > Sumerlaeia > MWCT01 > JAGHBZ01 > JAGHBZ01. The sequence continues at coordinate 3,448 of JAGHBZ010000453.1, read as the reverse complement.
GTAAGAAACTTCTCTTTAAGCTCCTGTTGAAAGAGTTCACCTTCACACATTTTGCTGGCGACATTACTGAGCAGTCCAGCCAGCTCAAGAACACCTGTTGAGAGTACCAGATTGAATGCCGAGGCAAAGTAAAAATCAGCCACCAGAAGCGCAATCTCTGTACCCCAGCGGGCGTTCACCGATGGCTTCCCACGTCGGGTCTGTGCTTTATCAATAATGTCATCGTGGATTAGTGTTGCAGTGTGGAGTAGCTCCACTGCCGCACCCAGCTTTAGATGCTCCTCACCATCGTAGCCAAAGAGCTTACTTGACATAATCACTATAGAGGGACGAAGTCGTTTACCCGGCGACTCCTGAATATAATCCGAGACCTCGCATATTATCTTCTCTGTGTTATGGGTGATATTCCGGATTATTGAATCAACCTGTTTAAGCTCTTCATCGCAATATTGTCTCAGCATATTCATTAGTGTTCAGCAATTTTTAATATTCCGGCGGTAGAGACTTAAGTCGTTCTGCGGTGATAACTGGACCTTCTTTGCAGACATAAAAATCACCAACGTTACATCTACCGCATTTACCCAGTCCACATTTCATCCTGTTCTCAAGTGTCGTATAAACATTTTTAAGCTCAAATCCCAATGAACTCAACACAGGTAAGGTGAATTTTATCATAATTGGCGGTCCACAGATAAGGGCAATTGTATTATTGCTGGATGGTTTTGCTTCTTCAAGCACTGTGGGGACAAAACCGATTTTGCCGTCCCAATCAGGCGTCTCACCACCCGGGTCAACGGTCTTAATCAACTTCATATCACTTCGCTCTTCCCATTGTTTTAATTCTGGTTTATAAACCAGGTCGCTGACAGAACGCGCACCATACACCACGGTCACTTCACCATATTTTTGCCTGTATCCCGGGTCAAGAATTGTCCATATAACAGTCCTTAATGGCGGAAGCCCAATCCCACCTGCAATAAACAAAAGATTTTTTCCCTCCCAGCTCTCAAGCGGAAACCCAATCCCGTATGGACCCCGAAACCCAATCACAGAACCTACATCCAGTAACCTCAATGCCTTGGTCACTCTGCCAACTACACGAAAACAACATTCAAAATACTCTTTCCAGGTCGGCGGGGAGGCAATGCAAAATGTGGACTCGCCTTCACCAAATACTGAATATAACCCAAACTGACCCGGAGTAAAAGTGAAGTTTTTTTGTTTTTCTTCATCTACAAAACGCAATCGGAACGTTCGGGTATCCGGGGTCTCGTCTCTAATCTCAATTATCTCGCATAATTCCGGGGTATAAAGTGTTCTGGTCATTTTTCTTCTGCTCTGGATGTCTGACTGCCTGTCTGACTTAATTGTGAAATCATAGTTAATATTCGTAAAATACTCAGGTCAACCGGACAATAGCGGACACAACGTCCACAGCCAACACATAATGTATCACCGAATTTTTTCGGGTAATAGTTGAATTTATGTTCAATTCGTTGGCGATGGCGTTCATCCTGACGTGCTCTTGGGTTATGTCCTGATGCGTGAATGGTAAAAGTTCTGAACTGACACGCATCCCATAACTTCATTCGTTTACCACCAGAGACGGTGCCTTCATCCACTATATCAAAACAATGACAGGTCGGACATACAAACGTACACACACCACAACCAATACAATAGAGTGTATTTTGTTCCCAGAACTTATGAAAAAAGTTCTCCTGTAGCCAGGGCTGGATAGATGACAGGTCAAATTTTTTGCCTAACTTCTGCCGAACAGGAGCAAGAATACTATCCTTATCTGCATCTCCCTCAGCAAACAATTCAGCATTATCCTCAACCAGTTTCTTCCCTTTATCAGAAGCAATCTCCACCAGAAATGTATCGTTACCAACCGGAGTAAGCAAGATGTCAGAACCCTTTGTTGAGCCGGGGTCAAGCCCCAGAGATGTGCAGAAACAAGCCTCATCGCAGTCAAGACATGAGACTGCTATTATAATGGTGCTTTCACGTCGTTTTACCCAGTACTCATCAATATAATCCCACGTATAGACTTTATCCATAATGGGCAAACTGCCTGCGTCGCACGGGCGCACACCAAACACTACTGTTGGTTTGATGTTTTCTTCAAGTACTGTGGTATACTCTACATTCTTTTGATGTATTCTAAACTCAAGGATTGGCTCACTGCGCGGTAAAAAGAATCCCTTTAATGACAGACGTGTATTGATATAGTCCTGTATGATTTCATCGGTTGAACCAATCTCACTAAAAAGTAGTATGTTCTCCCGTTTAGTGGGCGCAATAATTCTTTTCCCACCACTTTTCAGTTTTTCAAGCAAAGCAAATAATTTATCTTTCTGGATTATCATTGCAGTCCTTATAAATATGCTATTCGTAAACGTCTAAATGATAAACGATTCATCATCGGCTTCTCGCCAGGTAGAAATCGGCGGAACAGCCTTGGGGTCATATCCTGCCCGATACTCGTAGAGTTCCTGCACATCCTTAATCAATTTTTTGTTGATTAGCATTAGCGGGATATTCATAGGGCAGGCGCGTTCGCACTCGCCACATTCAATACACCTGCCAGCCAGATGAAACGCACGAATAAAGTTCCAGGCGAAATTCCCCCGGGGATGCGAGCTAAGGTCAATCCACTGCGGCTGATTTTTGTCCACTATGCAACGCCGACAATGACATAAAGGACACACCTGCCGACATGCATAACACCGAATACACTTCTCAAATTCCTTCTGCCAGAACTCCCAGCGTTCCTCTCGGCTCATCTGCTCAATTTTTTCCACATCCGCAAAATGCCCTTCTTCTGGCTGTATATCAACCTGCTCGCCGATTAATTCATCGTACAATACTGGCGTATGTACATCACAAAACCGACATTTGTCTAAAGGTTCAGGCTCGCCCATCCCTTCGCAGACCACACCAATAATATAAATATCCTTCTCTTCAATCTGGAACTCCTGCAATAGACCCACAATGGCTTTGTTATCGCAGCCCTTGGAGATAATGCCCATCCGCCCGTAAGCACGAATCTCCTGACGATTCAGATATTCGCTCAGGTTATTGTAACAGAATTTGTTCCAGACGAGTTGCTCTACATCGTCTGGATTGGTAATGAATACTGGATGTGTTTTCTGCGGAGTAGAACCCTGTGCCCATCCAATAATAACGCCAACTTTTTTTGTTGCTAAGAGTTCTCTTGCTCGCTCGCGTATTTTCTCGGTAATTTCCTTATAGTTCATTGTGGTTTTTAATTATTCACGTATTCTTATCTTAGGTAACATCTGCTCCACGTCAATCGGGAAGCACTGAAGGCTCAAGTGAAGCTTATTTACTTCAGCAGTTTAAGGAATTCACGCATAAATGCTGGATGGTCTGGCCAGGCTCGGCTGGTCACCAGATTGCCATCCACCACTACCTCCTTATC
>JAGHBZ010000290.1 GCA_021160705.1 Candidatus Sumerlaeota bacterium | reverse complement strand
TATTTTACTTGCAGTAGGGAAAGTACTTAATTAACATAAACAGAAATTTTGTTGTCACTTTGTTACGAGGTAGCAATGAGGTGTGGAATCAAGAGTAATTTCTTCAGTAAAACCCTTCAAAGATTATACTATGACTATGCCTCTTTATTTTCCTTCTCCAGGGGGTAAAGGGGCGGAAAGGAGAGAGAAAATGAGTGTGCTCTCTTTTCAGCGGAAACTTTTCACTTCTTTTTTGATGGCATTGGTAATTTTGCTCTTTGCCCTGCCTTCCGGGTCAGCGGTCATTTATGTAGACCGAGATGCCACAGGTAGTAACGATGGTTCATCGTGGGAAGATGCCTTTACCAGTATCAGCGACGCTATAACCAGTGCCACTGCAGGGGATGAGATATGGGTGGCAGAAGGTGTATATAATGAATCACTTACAATGAAAAGTGGAATATCCTTATATGGCGGTTTTGCCGGGACCGAGACAGAACGCGACCAACGAGATTGGGAAGCATATCATAGTAGTATTGAGCCAGTAAATCTCCGCGGTATAACCATTGATGGACTCAACAACGTGGTTGTAGATGGCTTTATCATAACAGGAGGACGTGCGAGTCTAACCAATGGTGGTGGAGTCCGTATAACTGATAGTTCTAACATTACCATTGCCAATTGTCATCTGAGGGATAATTATGCCAACCAAAGGGGCGGCGGTATATCCGTGGAACATAGTAGCAATTGCTTTGTTAAAAACTGCTTAATCGAACACAATAGCGCTGGCGCAGGAGGCGGTATCTATTCATATGCAACCACCAATTTATATTTTACTGATTGTAAGATAATCGGAAATCATGATGGTGGTATCAGAGGTGGTGGTGGAGCATTGTGCGCACTATACCCTACTCATTTTACCCGATGTAGATTTGAAAACAATTCCTCTCAGCGGGATGGTGGTGGACTGGCTGGGGTAGATGGCGCGAGAATTTATCTTAACAAATGTTATTTTGCGTTTAATTACGCTTCTCTCTCTGGTGGAGGATACTATCAGTCCAATGGAGGATTCTATATCACCAATTGCGTCTTCTGTAAGAATCATTGTGCCAGCATTGGTGGCGCCATTTATGTCTTTAGTCTGAATGCGAATGATTCCTATATTAAAAACACCACAATAAGTGGAAACAGAGCAGATTATCGGTGTGGGGGGGTATTTTTTAACCCACGTAAAACGGTGGATGTTAAAAACGTAATCTTTGAGAACAATGACACATCTATATTTGTGGAAATTTCTTCAGGTCTTCCGAATTTAGAGCATTGTCTCTTTTACAATAACTCTTCCTGTGCCCTTAATTATCACGGGAGTGTTTATACTGACGATGAAGTAGATGACATAAATGCGGATTTCAGCAATGCGTGGGGGAATATAACTGGCGACCCCAGATTTGCCAGTACAGACATGGACGATTTACATATCCGCTGGGGTTCAGCGGCAATAGATATGGGCACTTCTGATTCTGTGCCAGCGGAAGATTTTGAGGGCAATCCACGTCCGGTGGATTTCCCCGGGATAGGAAGAGATGGCACCAATCAGGGCTATGATATTGGGGCTTATGAGTTGCAAGCCGGGAAACGAATTTCTGTAAGCCCGACGTCCATTGATTTTGGAGAACAGGCTATCAATCAAGGGGCATCTTTACCACGCAATATTGTCCTTGCTAATGTAGGCACCGAGCCTATTCCCCTCAATGATATTAGGCTCATAGGAGATTCCGCTTTCTCTTTTGTCTATTATCCAGATATGAGCGACTTAAAGACCAGTGAATCAAGAGTGCTTGAGGTAACTTTTGACCCGGATACAGTTGGCGAGTTCTCTGCGACAGTAGAGGTACTAAGCGACGCTGAAAATACAACAAGGTCAATAGTTGAGCTTTCCGGTGAAGGGATAAATCATCCACCTATTGCTGGTGTCAACAGTATGGGAAGAGCTCTGGACTTTGATGGTTCTTCTGATTACATAGATTGTGGCAACCCGGCGTCGCTGATGACTACCGGAAGTATAACCCTTGAGGCATGGATTTATGGCAGGACGTACTCGCCGGGTCAGCATACTATTATCATCTGGCGTGCACCCGGAGAGACGGAGCCTACTAATGTGCTTTATGGTCTTTTTATCAACGAAGGCGACATAAGAGTCTTTCACGAATATGGCGGAGGTCAGAACCAGCGCTATGATTTTGATACCAATATTCCCACTTATGAGTGGCATCACGTGGCGATAACACGTGAGACTTTACCCCCCGTGTACACCGCTTATCTTGACGGCAACGAAGTCGGGAAATGGACATATACCTATTATCCTACAGGTGGCGAAGCAGGCAAATGCACTATTGGTAATAACCAGCTGGGCAACAGGTTTGATGGAGTGATAGATGAAGTAAGAGTCTGGAACTACGCCAGAACAGGTGAGGAAATCCGCAATAATATGTATCGGGAACTTTCGGGTGGTGAGCCCGGACTTATTGGCTACTGGAAATTTAACGAAGGCAGTGGGAATATTGCTCACGACTCCAGCCCCGAAGGCAACGATGGTCAGCTCATCGGTCCCCCGGAATGGGTGGACTCAGCTCTCCTGCCTGAGGTTTTTATAACTACCAACGCAGACGTTGATACTACCATAACACTTGGCGGGTATGATGAGGACGGCGACCAGCTAACTGCATTTATCTCAGAATTTCCGGCGTATGGAGAATTGTATCAATTTGCCGGACCCGGACCGATTCGTGGCGATAAAATTGACTCCACTTCCACCCCAATCACTGACCCGGATATGAGAGTGGTCTTCGCACCTGAAGAGCTCGGCACTACTTATACAGTAATACTGCGTTGGAGAGTAAATGATGGTACTGAGGATTCTACCAATCCGACAACGTATACTATAACAGTTTACCCGGCGGGGGTACCTACACCCACGCCTACTCCGACACCAACTCCTACACCAACTGAATCACCTACACCCACACCCACCGAGACACCTACTCCTACGCCAACTCTTACACCCACTCCCACTCCTACGCTTACGCCTACTCC
>JAGHBZ010000287.1 GCA_021160705.1 Candidatus Sumerlaeota bacterium | reverse complement strand
TAATAATACTCTAATACGCTTGACTCGGCAGTGAAATTATAAAAGTATTATTTATTATGTAGATTGAAAGACATTAGTGTGTTGTAATTGCAGGGCATTGCTAATGATGATAAAAAGAATAATCTATATAATAGGTATTAACATCATTCTTTTTGGCTGGCTACAGATGTTGATGGGCTGTGTCTCAGAGCCCCAACAAGCAGAGCCAGAAGAGGATACTTTTATGAAACAACGACAGGAAATGGTGGAACGCCAGATTAAGGCACGTGGAGTGAAAGACCCACGAGTTCTCTCGGCAATGTTAAAAGTACCACGCCACAAATTTATTCCAGAGGAGTATCGTTCGTTTGCGTATTACGACTCGCCTCAGCCAATCGGAGAAGGACAAACAATTTCCCAGCCATATATCGTTGCACTTATGACGGAATTGATTGAACCAAAAGAACAAGACAAGGTACTTGAAATCGGTACAGGCTCGGGCTATCAAGCAGCGATTCTGGCGGAGCTGGTAGACGAAGTATACACCATAGAGATTATTCCAACATTGGCGAAACGAGCAGAGTCAACCCTGAAACAAATGGGCTATACGAACATTCACGTGCGATGTGGGGATGGGTTTCAGGGCTGGCCGGAGGCCGCTCCGTTTGATGCCATTATCGTGACCTGTGCACCACCTGAGATTCCTGAACCATTAATTGAACAACTCAAGGTCGGAGGCAAATTGGTTATTCCGGTTGGTGAATATTACCAGGAGCTAATCGTTGCTACAAAAACTAAAAAGGGGATTAAAAAGAAATCAGTGATTCCAGTGCGCTTTGTGCCGATGACGGGAGAGGCAATGAAGCATCAAAGATAAAGTTAGGATTATGGCTTGTGAGTATCGTTGGAATGGCGACAAAACTTTTTATGCTCATTAGAAGGGGAGTTAATCTCCTTTTTTTGTTACTCCTCCTGGTGTCAATCTCAGGGTGTTGTATGGTAATAATAAGCTCAGACCCGCCCAACGCAGAAATCTTATATACCACCGAGAAAGGTGATTCATTAGTCTGGCAACCCTGGTGTGCCACTTCTAAAGGCATATCAGCAAGAACACCGAAGAGACATATTACGTTTCGTAGAGGGTGTTATTTTTTTAGGACACATCTTGATGGATATTATGACCCTGAACCCCAGTTAGTGGAGCTACTTCCCTTAAAAATTACCAGGGTGCATTTTTCGCTTCAGGAGCGACCAGAGACCTTTGCACGACGACAGCGTGAAAAGGGACTTGTGTTCTATAAGAATCAGTGGGTTGAGCCGGTGAAAGCTGGTCTGGTGAACTACAAAGGTAAATGGATGTCAAAAGAGGAAAAGTTTGCGATTGAACAAAAGGAAAAAGGATTGGTACTCTTCAGAGGGAAATGGGTTAGCCCGGCTGAGAAAGCAGAACTTATTGCGGAAGAATATCGTGCAAAAGGATTGATACACTATAAAGGACGATGGGTTAAGAGGGAGGAATATGAAAAGGAAAAACAAATTGATGAGACCGTGGCAAAGATTGTCTCCACCAGTGACACGCAACAGAGACTCGAACCCCCAAAAGTTGTGGGCATTATACGAAGCAATAAGTGTAAACTCCGTTTATTTAACGGTACAGGGAATGTCGCACTTTTTTATATTTCAGGAACGGAATCCAGCCTTATAAGAATTGAGGAATATGATAGTAAGGTCATTATGCTTTTACCCGGTGAGTATGCAATTGCGGTTACAGAAGAAGAACCCCTCAACACAGAAGAAAGGAAAAGTGCACACGCTCAGGTCACAAAAGCACGTTTACGAGGCGGATTTCAGTACTCATTGACCTATGAAGGAGAACCTTTGCGACTGCCTGTAACCAGCAAAAATGTTGATAAGTACATAAAAGAGAAATTTGAAATCCCTGAAATAGAAATCCCGGTTTCGGAAGACGAGATAAAGAAAATACGCAGACCTAAACGCCCCTCTGGCAGTTATTTGCCACGTAAAAGATGAACCTCTACTTTCATTTGCCATAATAAATTAAGCAAATTACTTTGTTGCATACATATCGTAGTATCAATTTCCCTTTTTGATTAAAGCGGAAAATCTTACCATCTCAGAACTATCCTGGTCTCCTGGCTTCCTTATTTAATACTCTTTTTTCTATAAGGAGACCAGGAAGCCAGGAATAGGAGTTAACCTGTGAAGCTCAGCTCTCGCTTTCACATTTCAGGGATTTTGAGATTAGTGGTGGGCGATAAGGATGGTGAACCTTGATAAACCGAACTAACCGACTTAACCGACTAACCGACTAATAGAGCAAACGGACACAATGGACAAACCTGAAATTTCAGGGCTCAAGGAGGACCGGAGAAGTAGATATTGATTCTATTCTGATTGATAGCACGCTGGATTTTTTGTTTTATCCAGTTGCGTAGCATTGTGCGAGTGAGGGGAATGAGGATTAGGAACCCTGTTAAGTCGGTAAGCATTCCCGGTGTGATTAATAAAGCACCAGCGATGAAGATTAGTAGACCTTCAATTAGCTCATCCGTAGGCATAATCCCTTGCTGAAGATTAAGCCAAAGCCGACGCCAGACTGCTATACCTTCATACTTTGCAAGTATACCACCGAGTATGCCAGTGGCTATCACCAGAAGCAATGTAGTGGTCAAAGATGTCCATTGAGCCAGCTTAATCAAAAGCGCTAACTCAATTAACGGGACGAGGGTAAAAAGAAGGATTAATTTGAATAAGAAATTCATTCTTAAGAGACTCACATAAAATCTCTACATAGTGTAACTCAGATTCATTCCAAAAATCCCGGGCGGAGAATGATGTCCTAAATATATTATCGTGGTAATAAATAATTTCAGATAATACGGAAGTAGTCAACAAGTACACAACGTCGCATTCGGGTGAAATGGCGAGCAGAGGTAAGCCCTTCGCCAGTGGGGCTGGCGATTGAGAAAGTGGTGTAGCCTTCGCCACCAAAGCCAAGTCCTGCAAGGGACGGTCCATTTTTGACAAAGATAGTGGTATTGACGAGACGAGCCATTTTGCTCATATTAGCGACGTTCCGTGAATGCATCACAGCGGTATGACCGTAGCCATGCTCAGCTTTGATTGCCAGTTCAATAGCCTCATCCACGTCCTTACAGCGAACAATCGGGAGCACAGGACAGAGTTGTTCTTCCTGGACAAAGAGGTGGTCAAACTCAGTCTCTGCAATCAGCAAGCGGGTATTCGGGTCAATGTCCAGCCCAATGGTAGCGGCGAGAACTGCCGGGTCTCTTCCGACGAGGTCTCTATTCAGCACAGGTGGTGCATCAGGTGGTGCACCCTCAGGGTGAATAAAGTATTTCTTTGCCAGCTGGTCGAGTTGATATGGGGTAAGCTCATAGCAGCCATTTTTGAGCATTTCCCGTTTTAGTTCGTCAGCTACACTTTCCACAACAAAGATTTCTTTTTCACTCGTACAGGAGAGATTATTATCAAATGCAGCCCCAACCACAATATCACGAGCAGCTTTAGGTATATCGGCAGTTTCGTCAACTACAACCGGAGGATTTCCCGGCCCGGCAGCCATAACTTTTTTAGAGGACGCCATAGCGGCTTTAACCACGCCAGGTCCACCGGTGACCAGAAGGAGACGAATCTTTGGATGAGTAAAGAGTATCTGAGCGGTCTCAATAGTTGGTTCTGCAACAGTAGTGATTAGATTTGGAGGACCACCCGCAGAGATTATAGCCTCATTGAAGAGGTGAACAGCGTATTTAAATACGTTTTTACTGGCGGGATGGGGGTTGAATGTAACAGAGTTGCCAGCAGCAATGATGCTTATAGCATTATTTAACAAGGTGGGTATAGGATGCGTAGATGGTGTAATAGCGCCAATGAGCCCATAAGGAGCCATTTCAACAACGGTAAGTCCGTGGTCACCAGACCAGGCGGTAGATGTAATGTCTTCAAGTCCGGGTGTTTTTTCAGCGACGAGTTTAAATTTAGATGTCTTATCCTCAAGGCGTCCCATTTTGGTTTCCTCAACGGTACGGCGTGCGAAGTCTTCAGCGTATTTCACCCCTGTCTGGCGTAAGGCATTGATGATAGCGTGGCGAGTCTCCAGAGAAAGAGCGAGCAGCTGGAGTTGAGCAGTCTCAGCTGCATCAATTGCCTCATCCGTAGTGTTAAAAACACCTCGTTCACCTGTGGGACCGAGATAGGCAGGACGTGGTGAGGTAGTTGGTGCTTCTTTTTGTCTTGTTACACGTTGCTCTAAAACCTGCGTTACAACCTGCTGGACGAGTCTCCTGAGTTTATCGTTGTCCATAGCTGTCATTGTTGTCCTCCTAATCATTCTATGATGTCATAGAAGCACATCTGAAAGAACACTATCAAAATCTTGCTTTTTTATTAGCGCTTAATATATAAGCATAACAT
>JAGHBZ010000297.1 GCA_021160705.1 Candidatus Sumerlaeota bacterium | reverse complement strand
TGTCCGGCGGGCATTGGCTGGGGAATCGGGGGAATACTCAGGGGGTAAGCGCCCGCTCTTTGTTGCTCCATTGTCGCACCCGGTGATTTCTCTGAGGTCCCATCAAAACTCACTGGAAGCAATATATAGGCTATCTTTGAGGCTCCCCGTTCTCCAGTAAGGTGAATCGGTGGTACAATAATCGTACCCATTGGTGAAGGCGTCGGCTGTGGGGTGAAAAATAATGGACTCTGAGGTAGAGCCTGGACCCCCTGCCCGGATACCGGTCTCTGAGAAGTCAGGGTTAATTCAGGAACATCTTTTTCAGCCGTTTTCTTCACCCTGACACCGATATTGAGTACCTGTTCTTCCCGACTCCGGTCTCTATAAATAGTTATCCCCTTACAGCCTAATTCATAGGCAAGCATATACGCTTGCTCCACATCCTTCACTGTCGCAGTATGAGGGAAATTAATGGTCTTGCTAACTGCATTGTCTACATATCGCTGGAAAGTCGCCTGATGACGAATATGCCATTCCGGGGCAACGTCGTGAGCAGTAACAAAAACTCGCCTTACCCAGGCTGGTACCTCCTTGATGTCACGCAACGAGCCTTGCTCCGCGATTCTCTCCATCAACTCTTCTGTAAAGAACCCATTCTGTTCTGCCACTTCACGAAACACAGGGTTTACCTCAATAAGCCGTTCACCGCTGAGCACCTTGCGATAAAAACATAGCGCAAACAATGGCTCAATTCCACTTGTGCAACCCGCAATAATACTAATCGTCCCTGTAGGCGCAATAGTAGTGGTGGTAGCATTTCTAATCTTTAGTCCAGTCTTTTTATATACGCTTTTCCCCCAATTTGGGAAAACACCCCGCATTTGAGCCAGCGCTGAAGAGGCTTCTTTAGATTTTATCTGGATAAAGTGCATCAACTCCTCTGCCAGGGCAAGTGCCTCATCTGAGTCGTAGGGAATCTGGAGACGAAATAGCATTCCAGCCCAGCCCATCACACCAAGCCCGATTTTCCGATTTTTTCGGACCATCTCATTAACTTTCTCAAGCGGGTATCTGCTCATATCAATAACATTATCCAGAAATCGCACTGCCCAATACACTGTGCGCTCAAGACGTTTGTAGTCAATTGTCCACTTCTGCGACCGGGCTTCCCAGCGTAGCATCTGCTCCAGATTAATTGAGCCGAGGTTACAGGCTTCATAGGGCAGAAGCGGCTGTTCCCCACAGGGATTGGTTGACTCAATTTCTCCCAGCGCTGGCGTGGGGTTGTCCTGATTAATGCGGTCAATGAACACAATGCCCGGGTCGCCGTTCTTCCACGCCATTTCTACCATTGAACGAAACAGCTCCCTTGCCTTTACACGTTTGACCACTTTTTGAGTATGAGGATTAATCAAAGGGAACTCTTCATCTTTTTTTACTGCTTCCATAAACTTATTGGTCATGGTCACACTGATGTTGAAATTAGTCAGCGAGGTATTATCACGTTTGCTGGTAATGAACTGCTCAATGTCTGGATGGTCAACTCTGAGTGTACCCATATTAGCACCACGCCGTGTCCCACCCTGTTTGATGGTCTCTGTGGCTGCGTTAAACACCTTCATAAATGATACAGGACCACTGGACACGCCTTTTGTTGAGCGAACCCGGTCATTTTGTGGTCTGAGTCGGGAAAATGAAAAACCGGTCCCACCGCCACTTTTATGTATCAGAGCCGCTTCTTTCACTGCCTCAAAGATACTCTCCATTGAGTCATCAACCGGCAACACAAAACACGCTGCTAATTGCTGAAGCTCGCGTCCGGCGTTCATTAACGTGGGTGAGTTTGGCATAAATTCGCGCCGCGCCATCATATTATAAAACTCTATTGCCACCCATTCTGAGTCCTCTGAGGTCTCATAATTTTTTTCAGCCTCCGCAATATTACTCGCTACTCGCCAGAGCATATCTTGTGGTGTCTCAATCACATTTCCCTCATCGTCCTTCTTCAGGTATCTTTTCTTCAGGACAATCTTGGCATTCTCAGAAAAATGAGTTTCTTCCCGTCGTGGCAGTCTGGTGGGTTTTTTAAAATGCTTTAAAATCGCAGAAGTTGGGTCAAAATCTTTCAAACTTGTTACAAGCATAACAATTTCCTCAATAATAGGATGTGGAATACAAGATATTGGATTGAAACATTGTCAAAAAATCAATATATGTAGGTCAAGCTTTGAAAAAAATTTTTTTAATTTTTTTATTCACTGATATTTAAAGAGTTACGTCAATCTCCAATCTCAGTCAACAAAAAAATTTTTTCAGAATACGTGAATTTTATTACCAAAATGATGACCAGACCAACTCAAAGTTATCTGAATTATAAAGACTTAGAGACCGTGATTACATTTTAAATTTTTCTTAAAAAAATTTTCCCCAATCCAGTGTGCTCACAACAGGAATTTTAGCAGAGTGAAGTAAATTAAAGAGATTATTGAGTGATACCCGCTACTCTCACCACCAGTGTCCGTGTGGTGAAACACTGAGATTTATCGTCAAAGACCACTGCCCAGAAGTGGAGAAAATCATCCGGCAAAACCTCTACACTCACACTGTAACCCTGAGAGATTTTTCTTACCGGACGCAATCGCAACGCTGGCAAAGGTTGACCTACCCTGTATTGATAGAAATTTGCCAGACGTAGCCGACGTTGAGATGATATAACCGAGATTTGCACTCTGCCCGGGTTTACAACCACCCAGCCATTTGCCTCTATCCGCAGGACTGGTGTAATAAGAAATTTAATACCGTCTGCCGAGAGTGTGGCAGTGGTTAGTTTCGCTGGTTGCACCGCAGTTGGCGTGGTACATTCGTCCGCAAATGCTACATTCATAAGAATTGCTAAAATTACAACTCCTATCCTTATCCCGGTGTGTGTGCTTATGAACCTGATACCGCAAAAATCTTTCTCCTGAAAACTCAACTCTGCGGTCTCCTGATTAAAGGGTAATCTATAATATATTTAGCTCCTAAACTTGAAAACAATAAGATTGTTTACATTTTAATCAATCTAGTAATCTATTTAATACAACCCCTGATACTACTGATTTTTAACATACCACCACCAGAGCTCGCAATACCTTTTCTATGCGCTGGGATTAAAACAGCGCTCTGCTTTTGCTTGCGAGTCGAGTTATAACTAAAACGGCTTTTAATTTTTGGATTGCCTTTTCGAGAATGAGTCCCAGAAATGTGAGAAAGAAGGGTTCAATGACAAATCGGAATCGATAATTTTCTCCCAGTTCTATTAAATTGCTGATAAGTGTCACGTAGACTATATTTATGCAAAGAAATAACAAAGTCAGAGCGTATGCTGGATTCAGGGGTTTTTGTAAAAATGCCTTAATTGTGGCGACAATACTATAAATGAAAAGAAAAGGAATCCCGATGACCAGAAATACTCCGCTCATCTCTATTTTCTTGATATAATAGGAGACGGTCTTTTTTTCATCTTTTTTCCAGTATGGTGTGATGAACTGTCCGAAAAAGACTCTCTTATAAAAAGTGTCCCATCTGCGGATATGTTGTCTGTTCTTTTCAAGATACCAGTACCCGCTTGCAGGTAGTACAAAAAACGAGAACGCTCTTGCAATGCCTTTTATATAGGCGCGTGGAAAATGAAGCAATACATAACGTGCATCCTTCAGGTACTGGTCGGATATGGTGATGTAGGCAATATGATTGAAGTTTGGAGTACCATCGGATTTTTTCTCCTGGTCAAGAGCAGGGATATTTGTTTGTTTTATTTCAGGGAGATGGGGTTTATAGCTCTGTAAAGGATAAAAGGGTGGAATCATAGCCAGTGGTGAGAGCCTGCCCAGCTCAATCAGCGATTGACGCTCTTCGTCTGATAAGGAAAACGTGATAAGCTTGGAGATGCTCATACCCAGCCAGGTGCTGGATGTGAATTTGCCAAATACCAGTAAGTTTTTTGCGTACAACGAAAAGATTATAAGAAACGGTATCAGCGCAGTCAGAAGAATTTTTTGCCAGTGTGTTCTGTAAAACCAGATGACACTCAGGAGTAATAATAGAAACCATACAATATGAAAGAGACTCCTGAGCAGGACAATTAATGCCAGCAGAAGAAAAAATATGAACCCGTAGCTGGTTTTTTGAGTAAGGAGAAATTGATGTAAAAAAATCACCGAGAGGACGAGAAGAACAGTTACCGGATATGTGTAGAATAACCAGTTTTCATAGAGGATAGGGGTTGGGCTGAGGATAAATGCTGAGACCAGTATGATACTTAATGTGGGTGAGATGCCAACACGTATCATAACCGAACCCAATGCGATAGCAAGAATCAGCCCTGATAAAAGCGAAACAGTATGAAATGCGAACGCAAAATTTATTGGGAAGGCTTTTAGAATAATACCCACGTAAAGATTGAATAAAGGCGGCTGAGAATGCAAATAGAATAGGCTTCTGAGTAAATCATTTTTTAGAAGGGATGGGTCTAACAATTGCCAGCTATAGTGCAATGGGCTGGTATCAAACCTGACTCCTACTCCAAAGAACAGATACCTTGTCACCACAAAAATGATAGCAATGTACAACAAAGCTCTAAGATGCGATGGTCTTGAGATGTTCACCGAATGCGTGTTAAGGGAATTCATTGTACAATCCAGCAGGAGCTACCCTCATATTCTGTAGTTCTATTCTTCATCAAAAGAATAGGCTATTTTGTTTTTTCCGGGGTACAATGCGCAAATAAAAAACCACATCTACTCTGTAACTGTACCAATTTGCAAAGGAATTCTCATAAGTCTAAATACGCATTCCACCTGAGAACAATGGGTCAGCCAGCTGGAGGTTTGTATTTGTATTGGTAGTTGGTAGTATTGTTAACCATAGATTGACACAAACAGATAGGAGAGCGTAGTGCGTGAAGCAAAATAAAAATGCCCTGTTACAAAGATGGAATCTGTGTATAATGGTTATTTAGCAATGCCGTTAAGTCCGTTAAGTCCGTTTAGTCGGTTTAGGTCGGTTAGTCGGTTTATCAAGGTTTATCATCCTTATCGTCTACCACTAATCTCAAAATCTCTGAAATGTGAAAATGAGAGCTGACCTTC
>JAGHBZ010000381.1 GCA_021160705.1 Candidatus Sumerlaeota bacterium | reverse complement strand
TCACTACACCACGCGCATAAATAAAAACATAATGGCTGTAAAAAAATACAAAAAATATCACCACAATCCCGACCAGTGCCAACCGCAACAATATTCTTTTCAGACGCTGTTTAAAGAGTAGTCGTCTCTGCTTTTTTTCGCTCTCACGCAGATACGCAATCTCTTTTGGTTTTGGGCGTTTATGCGGTTCGTAGCGCCTCATTTTTCCTGGGTTAACTCAGTATAATGATGAAGGGCAAACCCCTGGAGCGATGGATAAATACCATAGTACTCGTACATTTGTTTAATCTCATTGTGCCATTTTTCCGCAATTTGTGGAAGTGCGACATTGTCAAATTGTTTTATCTCATTACCAATCCAGACAGGCTTGCCGTAGACGGAGGCAAGCTGTATAGTTTTCAATGGCACAGCACGTCTGGTAAATTCGTCTTCAGCATAGTTCATCAGTACTACACCGTCGCAATTGGAAAGCACCCACTTGATTAGCGACCTCCCATCGTGTATTTCTCTGTCCCACCAGGGCGGCACATCAACGTAGATAGAAAATGAACGTTGCAATTCAGGAGAATAATTTCTCTTGATAGGCTGAACCTCCGAATAAACGGCTTTGAGTGTTTTTAGATAGTCTCTTATATAGGCATCTTTGACATCGTTCCAGCACTTGCCCAAAGGTCTAAGGCTTTGTGCGTGTGGTTCTATGTCTAAATGCAGTGCATCCCATCTATATATTGTCGGTTGCGATTTTTGATATTCAAGCCAATCAGTGACGATTTGAATGAGTTTGTTACGCTTTTCAGGGAATATCCAGCTATTCTCGCCCAGGAGCAATTCGACCTTAATTCCTTGCTTGTGGAGTTTGAAAATAAACTCAGCCACTTTATGTGTCTTTCGTTTTAGCATTTTCTCGCGCAAAGATTGGGTGAGTCCTAAATATACACGGTTAATTTTTAGAAACCGCGCAATATCCAGAAATCTTTCCATCTCATCATCGGAGGTAAAAATTTTGTCGCCCCAGACCCATATTGAATGTTCCATATTCTCCAGATAGAATTCTTCTCCCGGCAACAAATCCAGTGCGGTTAACTCCTTAAGATTGTAAAAGGCAGATGAAATCTTCTCTTTAGCGTCACACAACTCCAGCATAGAGCGTAGCCTATGTACATTGGCATTAAGCACCTGAACTGCTGGGATGCCCTCTATCTCTTCCGGGAGATAACGTTTCTGGAGCTCAAGGACACGCTGGGCTTCCTCGGTGAATCGTATGCGACTTTGTGCTGTGAGAAGCGCTTGTTGTTGTAAAATAAAATCATAATATGCCATCTTGAGATTACGTTCGAGCTCGTCTCGTTGAAGTTGTGCACTGCTTTTCAATTGAATGGATTTCTCTATATATTGTTTTCGCCTGCTATGAGCAATCCTTCTGGCACGTAATGGTATGGAAAACGATACTCCTGCACCCACTCCGAATGATTCATCTGAGTTGGATGAGAGGACGTCGGAGCGAATGTAAAACTCACTCTCCAGAGGCAGTGCACCGAAATATTTTGCCGCTTTTTTATAAGCACTTTCTCTGCTTGCGATTTTCGCTAATTGAGGTGCATTTCGCAGGGTACGCTCTTTTAAGTCTTCATAAGGCGGCAACAGGATATTTGCATATCTCACTACAGGAACAGGTTCAGGCACAAACAACGGTGCATTTACCTGCGCACATTGAACCAGCACTGTGTGGTTATCCATTAATAATTTATTCAACTCTTTTTCTTTCCTTCTCCAGATATCAATCTCTGAGTCTGTCTCAAGAAGGTCACGCCGCAATGCTTCGCCGTGTTCCACCAGATTTTTAAGAGTTCTATATTTTTTCTGTAAAGTCCCTAAGGTCTCTTTTGTTATTTCGATTCTTTCGTAATTGACAGAATAATCTGCATAGTTCTCCATTATTTTTTTCTTGAGCTGGCGTCTGACCTGTTCCAGTTCTGCCTGGAGTGCAAGAATCTCAGATTGTTCCAGCATTATTTCTGCAGTCCATCTTCTTTGCGAAAAAGAAAATGGCAATGCGCGTCGGAGTGAAAACTCTGCGTAAATTTGCGGGTTGGTAAAATCCATACCTGTAATATCACCTTTCCTGGATTCGAGCCGTCCCTCCAGATGCCATTTACTTCTTGATTCATACTCCCTCACACGCGCCTCTCGTTCTCTAATCATACTGTGTAGCTGTTTAATCTGAGGATATTTCTCCATAGCATTTAAAAGAAAAAATTCCACACTTAATACTGGCGTGGTAATTTCTGCAACACCCACCGTTGTGCATAAGAGAAACAATAACGTAATAAACACTTTATTTTTTATTACGTCCATCACCTATGTTCACAATAAGCAAAAAATTATAATTTAGTTTTTCTACTGGACTTTTAATTCAGCGTCGAGCATTTTTTTCAATACTGTTTCGGAATCTACCGTTTGCGGGTCAACTACTGAGGCAGATATATGCCAACCAGTGTGATGGAGTTGTAAAAGGTCAATATATTTTTGAAATGCCTTGCGCAATCTGTCGGTCACTGTACGTGTGCCTTCCCAATCGGTCTCTGGAAGTATCCCTACAAAGATACCGGGTTTGTATGCGAAAATCATATCAGCCTTTCGCAATGAATGATACAGACACTCTTTACTCATCTGGATAATCTTTTCATATTTCTTGGATTCAGGCGGGATTTGCTCATTTCCGAATCCATTGAACACTATTATACCAAAAGACTTCTTGTAGCGTTTGCTCCGATAAACTTCCTTCTGGAAAAGAAGATTGAGAAACCCCTCAGAAATATATTCATCCTCCGAGGTCTTTCTCTCAGGCGAACCAGGGCTCTTTATTAACTCTTCTATCTCTGCGTGTATGGCATTTGTTACAATCAGTCGAAATATTCTTCTTTGACCTAATTCAGTCACATCGCAGGTTGCTCCGCAATTATAACACAATGCCTGATATTGTGGGTCAGTAAACCTATCCTGACAGGAATAGCAATAGTAAAGGTCTGAGGGTTTATCGTAGTCGAGTCCGATATGACGAAGTTCCTGATGACATTTCGGACAGAGCAGGCGATTGCCCTTTAAAAATTCCTGCAGCGGCGCCACCGTAGCACATCGGAAGTGATGCACCATCTCTGTGACTTCAATATCCAATGACCCACACTTCGGACATATATCACGTATCACCACAGCCCAGCTTTTACATCGGGGACAAAAATTTGGTTTGTCAATTAACTCTCCATTAAAAATTCCCGTATTTAAAAGCCCTATTAGATTGTTAAACGCTATCTCCGGTGTTTCCCAGAATGGTGTTGCCCAGGGATACTCATAGCCCAATAGACTCGCTTTGTGTGGATATGGAATGAGCTCTTTTATATCCCGACACAGGAGAAAACGCAAAAATCGGAGTTTTGTTTTCTCTGAGGGGGATAGCGTCTCAGGGATTTGTCCTGAGTCTTGACGAAATTCATAACTCCTCGCTATCAATGCCCTGGTCTTTTCAGGCTCATTAAGTCCAACCTGGTCAACGTTTTGGCTTATTCGGTGGCTATTATTTTCACCATACGCAATAACCGGCGTCAGATAAGATGTATCGCTAAGACGAATCTTTGTGAGGGCGGTAAAAAGTGTGTCTTCTCCGAAGTCAGTATCAATTATGTAAGCATCTGCTTCAGGAAGCCAGGGCGAGTCAATAAATTCCCGGACAGAAACGTCATCAAGCGTTGCATTTATTTTTTCAGCTAAATCCTCAACTACACTACTACGCCTCTGTCCTCCGTAAAGATTGACAATATTAAATTGTCTCTGCCTATTCACGAACCATTTAGTATAAAAAAATTAATCTTATTAAAAAAGGATATATTATCTCCAGGGTATATGT
>JAGHBZ010000232.1 GCA_021160705.1 Candidatus Sumerlaeota bacterium | reverse complement strand
CTCGTGGATGCCTTTACAGGTGTTGACATTGTCATCAATATTGCTCCCATTTTTTTTGCCCCTAATGTTGTCAAACTGTGCAAAAAAACAGGTGTCTCCTCAGTACTCTTTATCTCATCTACCAGAAAATACAGTCGGCTTCACTCTGAGCAGGCTGAGGAAATTGCCCGGTGTGAACACTATATTGAGCAGAGTCCACTTGATTACATCATACTTCGCCCCACAATGATTTACGGGCATCCACGTGAACGCAATATATCTTCGCTGATTCGCTACATCCGCCGCTATCGCATCATCCCTCTCCCCAATAAAGGCAAATCTCTGCTCCAGCCTTTGTTTGTGGAGGACCTGATTGACTTAATTTGTCGTATCATTCGTAAAGGTGCATTTTGGCGTCGTGCGTATGACGTCGCCGGACCCACTCCTCTCACCGCTTCTGAGGTATTTCGCATTCTCGGCTCTGAGACTAATACACGGTTTTTTCTTTGTTTGTTACCTGAATGGCTCTCAGGGGTATTGTGTGGTGTGCTTCGGCTACTCCCATTTCAACAGCGTCACATAATGCAATTTCTGGCTTTTACGGAAGACCGCACTGCCGACATTGTCCCCATTAAAAGAGACCTTGATTTCACTCCAAGAGATTTTCTCACTGGATTAAGACATTACTTAAAAATGCATAAGGAAAAAGATTGATGAGCATTAGGTCTATTGCAAAATAATGTTGATTGAGTGATAGTATTGAAGTAAGTTTTCCTATTCCAAAATTTGTGGATTAGGAATGGTTAATGCCAGATATTAAATGTTGTTTTTCGAACCCTACGATTGAAGTGAAAAAGCGAATAATCGTGGAGATTTTAATTGGCGATGGAAATGGATGTCCGTAGTTAGTAGTGTATTTTATAACCGCCGAGAGAATTTAGATGATGGGCTTATGTTCGTTGCCCAAAGATTACGGAACCTTAATGTGAGGACGAAGGCATAAGCGAAAGGAAACCCAGCAAAGGAGAATTACAGCTAAACTGATTTTATTATTTCGCCACAACTCTAATGCACAAAACTGAAGAATCGTCATTCAGTGCAGACGTCTCTTTTAATAAGCATAGTGCACGGCAGTAATTAAATGAAGTAATCAAGCGGGGTAGATATGGTTTCTGAATCCAGTAACAATATTTCAAAAACATCACAGACAAGTCCGGATTCGCCGATGATAGGTTCGTTTTCTGCAAAACCTCTAACGCATATCCTCAACTGGCAGCTCGGAGTGGCTCTTGTGTTAGCCTTGATTATTTACCACTCCGTCATTAAGAACGAATTCCTTTACGATGATATTCCTTATATTCAGGAGAACTATCAGATAACCTCTGTGAAATATCTGCCGTCCATTTTTTTCTCCTCATATCCACCTGACTCACCGCACCAGGGACTTTATCGCCCTATCTTGACATTGAGCTATCTGATTGACTACCATCTCTGGGGTGGAGCGAAACCCTTCGGGTTTCACCTCACAAATCTTATACTTTATCTGGGTTGTGTCATATTTTTCTGGCTTGTTATGTTGCAGGTCGTTAACAATCCTCTGGTGGCATTTATTGCCACTTTGCTATTCACTGCACACCCGATTCATACAGAAGGCGTTAACTGGGCTGTTGGGCGGTGCGCATTGCTATCCACGTTATTTGTATTGATTTCTTTTTACTTCTATATATTCTGGCGCAAAAGTATCATCAATGACGTTAAAGCCCCACATACCCTTTTTTAATTCCCACGCTCTTCTTTTACCTCCTTGCCCTTGGTAGCTATGAAATTGTTATCGTCTTCCCGGTGTTGCTTCTCCTATATGAGTATTTTATTACACCTACTCATAATCAAAAGGTCTCCTTTAAGACCCTCGTGCTCAGATTTTATCTGCCACTGGTTGGCGTGATAATTCTGTATTTATGCCTCCGCTTAATTGCGCTTGGGGGTATCGGACCAAGAGGTGAACACATAGTCCTTGCGGATAAATCGTTCTTCCAGCGTCTTGCATTAGTGCCTGCCATATACGTCCTTAATTTTTCGCTCCTTGTCTTTCCTTTTCGACTGACCACCATCTACGACATTAAAATTGATACTCATCTTTTTCCGCTATCTCCGGGACTCTCATTAATCGTGCTTTTAATAGTCTGTGTTGCCTTAATCTGGTCTCTCCGCAAGAAATATATAATCCCTGCATTCGGGCTGCTCTGGGTACTTGTTTCAATTTTGCCAGTATCCAATATTATACCGCTTGGAATGATAGCCTCAGAGCGAGCGTTGTTTTTTCCAAGCATAGGGTTTTGCATAATGTTAGGGGGCATTGCAGGACTTTTTATCCGACCAGCACGCCATATTTTTAAAGTGGAGCAAAACCTCTATGTGTTTGGGTTGGTGGCTGTAGTGGTGGTGTTTTATACAATACGTTCCATTGACCGTACCAAAGACTGGCAAACCCCTTTTACGTTCTGGAATAGCGAACTCGCTATGCATCCCAACTCTGGTGCTGCTCATAACAGTCTTGGCTGGTACTTTTATAATATTGGCGACCGCACACAGGCGAAAAAAGAATTTACCCGGGCGATTGAGTGTGAGCCCGAACGTAAACGCGCTTATTACAACTTAATAAAAGTCTTGATTGAGGAGAGAAATTTTAAACAAGCAAGAGATTTGCTCGCCAAAGTAGCTAAACTTGGACCAGGTCCCCTCGGGTCTAACTTTGTGACTATTGGCACTCTTTATATGGAGCTCAACGACGAGAAGACCGCTGAAGAGTTCTATCGCAAAGCCTTGAAGGTCTATCCACGGCATTCAACCGCT
>JAGHBZ010000302.1 GCA_021160705.1 Candidatus Sumerlaeota bacterium | reverse complement strand
CCTCTACACCGTTCCGACGAAAGGAGCTATCCAGTCTTCTCCAGTTGGTGTGGGTGAGCGAATCCTGTTCGGCTCAAACGACGGATACGTCTACTGCATAGAGTCAAAAACTGGCAGGCTCATCTGGCAGTTCAAAACAGGTGCTGAGGTGCTTGCAGTTCCAGCAATTGCGTCCGGCAATGTGTACATTGGTTCATTGGATGGTAAGTTCTATGCAATCTCTATCGCAAACGGTAAGTTGCTCTGGCAATATGATGTCGGCTCTCCTGTACTGGCATCTGCACTGGTCGTGGATGAGCGGGTCTTCTTTGGTGCTGGCGATTTCAGGATGCGCGCACTTGACTCCAAGACCGGTAAACTTGTCTGGGAATTTAAGACCGGACGCCTGATTAAAATGCGTCCTGCGTACGCGGGTGGCAGAATCTTTTTCGGCTCCTGGGACGGGTTTTTCTACTGTCTGGACGCCAGGGATGGCAAACTCGTCTGGAAAAAACAAATCTCCTCCTCCACTCTATTTGCTCCTGCAACCAGTAACCCTATCATTGTTGGTAATAAGATAATTTTCGTGTCGCATAACTACATCACGCATTGTCTTGATATTATTACAGGCAACGAAATCTGGCACTATCCCAATACTGACCAGACTCGCCCAAGTTATAATAGTGGTGCTTATTACAACGGTGCTGTGTTCTACGGTAGCATTACCGGACATCTTGATTCTTTTAGTGTAGGGGACGGCAAACTTCTTTTTGCCACTCCATTGCAGGTACTTTCTTCTCCTGACCCGATTTTTGACTCCTCTCCTGCACTCTATAATGGTATAGCCATCGTGGGTAGTGTCGGAGGATACCTGTACGGAGTGGACTGTCAGACTGGCTTGGTTAAATGGCAATTTTCTATTCAGGATGGCGCAATTTTCTCTTCGCCCCTTGTTCACAATGGTAAAATCTTTGTCGGCACTGACGGCGGTGTCCTCTACGCCATTGAACCCGGAAGCATCAAGAGTCCATAATATTATCTGAAATAAAAATAAAAATAGAGTAAGAATTATATGTCTAAACTCAAAATATTGTTTTTGTTTCTCTTAATAATGTTCTCCTCTGGTTTACCACCGGAGCCTGAAGAACAACCTCCAGCAAAAGAACTCACTATTGAGGAGATTTTTGGTACATCCATAAAAGCCGAAGACGTACTCAAACCCCAACCATCCGTTGAAAAGAAGAAAAAAACTGAGGAAGGGGAATCTGAAAATATCATAATTAAAATTGAACAACCCCCACCAGAAAAAACTTTAATTGAACAACGCCTCGCATCTGCTCTGGCTCTGGTCAAAAAAGGTGAAATTGAAAAGGGTCGCTCTGCACTGAAAGACCTCATTACTTCTTTCCCCAATAGCGACCAGGCTCCCTACGCAATGTATTTAATTGCTCTGCTCGACCCCAATCCAGAAGCAATGATTGAAAACCTATCTACCCTCATCAGGAAATATCCTCACTCATACTGGGCTCAGCAGGCTTCACTTAAACTTGGCGAGTTGTTCTATGCAAAAGGTAAATACGCACAGGCTCTTAAACAATTCCTCCACTACGCAAGAAACAACCCTGAAGGAACATACGCTATTCAGTCGCGCATAAACATTGCACTTTGTTTGATGCGGCAGGGTAAATATGATAAAGGAGTGGTATTGCTCAAGACTATGTTACTCCATTCCAACGACGCAAAGCAATCCCCTGAGGTCTATGACGCACTCAGCGAATGTTTCATTGAAACTGACCGATTCAAAGAAGCGCAAAAAATCCTTCAGTTCATTATGAGAAAGTTCCCTGAGTATTCACAGATGCCACGAATCTATATGAATTATGGGCTGGTGGCTGAAATGCTCAATGATACCAGTACCGCTATCAAAATGTATGAAAAAGTTATTGACTCATATCCGGAAAGTTCACAATGCGAACTCGCAATCCAACGTCTCAAGGACTTACGTACACCTTTGCTACTCGCTCGCAGTGATGAATCCACAACCCTAACACTCCCATCCCTGCACTCTTTGAAGTAACAGCGTAAAGCACCTTTTTGTACTACTCTATCTCAGCAATTTATCTGCACCCTCTTCTCATTCACTTCTTTCATCCTTCTGATTGACGCCAGACCAGGGGTTGAAGTAGAATATAATAACTTCTTAATAGGAAGGAAAGCAATGTGCAGGAAAACAATAGTGATTTTTGCGTGTATGCTGGTTCTCGGGAGTGGCATTGCTCAGGACTCAGCTGATACGACCACAATAAAATCCCTCGAGCGTCGGGCACAAATCCTCTCCGAAAAAGGTAACTGGAAAGACGCCATCTCTGTTTACGATAGAATTATTGCCCGGGAGGCTCCAGAAAGTCTTGATTATATTAAGGCAATGAGAGCAAAAGCAGAATGTCTGCGAAAAATAGGCAAACCTGAAGAGGCGTTGGGACTCTACACAAAGATGCTGGACACTCTTACCACCACCACGCCACCTGCGTTGCGACGCGAAAAATATTACCCCGCACAAAGCAATAAGGCAAAGTATACACTCTCACTTGAATTAGCCAATCTTTATACTGAGCAGGGCGATTTAGAATCCGCAGAAAAAGAACTCAAGCGTGCTGGCGAATTCCTTAAATCTGCAATCTCTGATGAACGACTTGAACCTCAGGAAAGTGCCAGATTCCAGCTGGAGTTGAACAAGTATAACGAAAAACTTGGGGAGTTTTACCTGAAACAGGGAAAACTCAAAGAGGCAATCAATCACTATGAAGAAGCTCTTAGGGATGTGGAGAACGTGTTAAACTCCGATGTGATTAATATTCTGCCTCCTGAATCCGAGAAGCAAAAATTGTACAGCAAATATGATGCATTACGGGAAATACAGTATCCACTTAAACTCGCTGAAATGTACGAGCAAATAGGCGAACGCAAAAAGGCTCGTCGCCTCTATAAAGAAGTCAGACGTGCCGCTGACCGCGCACTTACCATTAATGAAAAATATAAGAACACCCTTCCGGAATTCCATAAAGAACTCCAGTCTATCTTTGACCGGGTACAGGCTAAATTGAATGAAATGGAAATTTACGGAGATTAGATGGAGATAGCATCTCTTCCATCACTTTCATCTACTTGAGCAACTCTCGGTCAAGATTCAAACCCCTGCTACGAAGACATTCTTTAAATAATGGTGGACGACCCTCTGCAACTGGTAAAGACACACTGGACTGGTCTCCTTGTGATTCGCATACCGAAATGACGGCTGAAATTTGATGAGATGCAAAGGTACTTCCGGCGAGAGCCCCGCAATCCATTCTCCTAGCTCACTCATCCCCTCCTCCTGGTCGTTGACTCCTTCAATAACAAGATAACTTATCTCCAGATGTATGTTTTTATATGCAGAGGCAATATTCTTTAAAATTATCTCCTTTGACCCACCACACTCTACCTGATAGAATTCGCTATTCCAGCTTTTAATATCAACCAGCAGAATGTCTATATTCTTCACCAATTCTGCAAATGGTGTTGGATTGAGAAACCCGTTGGTATGCACCGCAACGCTGAGTTTTTTCTCTTTGCATAAACGTGCTACATCGAGCACAAATTCAAGCCCTATGGTGGGTTCGTTATACGTAAAAGCAATCCAACCACATTCCTCTGCGAGCGCCTTTTCCACGACCGCATCCGGCATCATACCCCTGGTGGGAACCCCAACCTGGGAGGCTTGCCAGTGAAGACAAAACGGACATTTTAGATTACAACCAATTGAACCGATAAATAATGCATCCTTGCCTTTAAACTCTGGCGAAAGCGGTAACTCCATTAACGATTTCTTCTCAATATGGCTGATTTTTCCGTAATTGATGAGATAGAGTTTTCCGTCTCTATTACTCCGAACCCCACACAATCCCAGTCGGGAAGGCATAAGATAACAATTATGCGGGCAGAGCTTACACTCTACATAATCCTGCCTCAGACTGATATAATATGACGCTTCCTTTTGTATCATTATATATTTATTATATTTCTAAACCCAGCGACTGGCAATTGTAAATGATTTTCTCCTGTTTGCGAGAGAAAGAATATGGTAGGTAGTGCGTAAGTCCTTAGTCGGCGGGGAGGTTAATGGCACGTTTGTTCCTCTGGTATAAGCACCGCGAAGGGTGCATTGATTAATAAAGACGCAGGTGGAAATGCCTCTCGCTCCGACCCTCCAGTTAACGGACCTTATCCTTGTTTTTCTCACAATGATTTCAAAAAAATCATCTGCCGAGCAGAGCGCATTATAAACTCCATTTTTTACTTTACCAAAGCTCACGAACAATGCTACACTTATTTTCGTCTTTGTATACTCTAACAGCAAGACGAAACAGGAGATATTCATTCTCCAGACGGGGCGTAGCGCAGTTGGCTAGCGCGCAGCGTTCGGGACGCTGAGGTCGGGGGTTCAAGTCCCCCCGCCCCGACCAGATTTATCTCTGAATTTATTGAGGATAGCATCTGGTTAATCTCATTTGTCTTTTTCTTTCCCCTGTCTCAAATGGGCATTTTGACCCATTTTGAGGCAAAAAATGGTCAAAAAGTTGTCAAGTAACTATATTAGCTTATCAACTTAGTAAGCTTTCTCTTCGTTTCTATTGGGGTGCGATTCATAACTCAGTTTTTCTCTTCTCCGGAGAACAGTTGAAGACTCTCTATAGCTTTCCTCTTTTGTTCTTCAAAAATGGAGAGATATATCTGCGTGGAGCGAATATCGGTGTGTCCCAATAATTGCTGAACCACTGGAAGGGGAGTTCCTTGAGCGACCAGCATTGTGGCGAAAGTGTGACGCAATTGATGAAGTGTACAAGGTTTAATTCCTGCCCGCTGACAGGCAGACTTTAATCGTTTTCTTATATCTGTCACGGGACGCAGGGTCCGTGGATTAACAAAAACGTATGGAGAATCTATTACTTGTTTTTTAATTTCTAAAAAAATCTTTTTTAATTCTGGATGAATCGGAATGGTCCGATAACGTCTGGTCTTTGTT
>JAGHBZ010000361.1 GCA_021160705.1 Candidatus Sumerlaeota bacterium | reverse complement strand
ATTTTTAATGTCTTGCTGAGTGTGATAACGTTATGCATTCTGTTTGCATTCGTAATTCGGTATTCAGGGAAATGGACTGCTCTGGTTGCTCTTGCAGTGTTTTCATTTCATTCGGAGTGTGTAGTATTTGGACGAATGATTTTTCCATATAACCTCTATATGCTGTTGGGATTCATTGTGTTCTTTCTAAGTATTGAGTATCTTCATCGTCCAGAGCGAGTTTTTATTTTCACTGCCAGCATAATGGCTACATTTGCTATTTTTAGCGTCTACTATGCAATCAGTATTGTCGTGTTTCTTGGAGTGGTCATTATATATCAGCGCCGGTGGTCGCATCTTGTCTTTCTGCTTATCCCGTGTGGGGCATTAGCGTTGTTTCTGCTTCTGAACAAAATTTTTCATTCTCCCGATTTTGCGGAAGACTTTAATGCATTAAGACAGGCAGCAAGACCAGGCTCTTTTGTATTCACTCTTATC
Source organism: Candidatus Sumerlaeota bacterium (assembly GCA_021160705.1). Taxonomy (GTDB): domain Bacteria; phylum Sumerlaeota; class Sumerlaeia; order MWCT01; family JAGHBZ01; genus JAGHBZ01. The sequence continues at coordinate 14,397 of JAGHBZ010000361.1, read as the reverse complement.
CATTACAGGGAGTTTTTTGAATCCAATCCATTGCACATTGTGGGAACTTTGGGTTTACTCTTTATTCCACAACGCAAAATTCGCTGGTTCTCGGTGCTCTTTGTATTATTGGCACTTTACCCTGTTATGCGAAAGGCTGACACGATTATTAAATTTGTGAATTATCCAGTCATCCCGGTTCTACCTTTTATGGCAATGGGCACGGGGGCTGTTGTTGTCTTTTTATATACAATACTCAGACGGAGCAGAATTCCTTTAATCTGTCTGGTGATGTTTCTGGCGTTAATTGTTATTGCCCTGAGTGTCATTGATATAGCTCGGGACGGTAAAGTACGTTTTTCATTTGAATTTCCCACCCCGCTTGAGTTTGCTATGGTCAAGAATACTGATAATGCATATAAAACCGCCGACTATGTCAATAAGCATACCGCAAAGACAGACCTGGTGATTGCCTCGTATAATATCTGGCATCTAATCACTGCACGTAAGTCCAATCTGCCAATTTCACTTGCTTATAAAGGTGTGGAAAGCGATTTCTTCTTGTACAGGATTTCTCCGAGACGTTTTGCCTATGACCCTTCACTGGAAAAAGCAAGGTATGTGATTCTGGATTTTATCACTGAGCAGATGGCAAAAGCACCACCTGGAAGCATACATTATCCAGAGCGTGAAGCGATTGAAAATATTAAAGCCAGATGGACAAAAGTAGCCCAGTTCGGTGAATTTCAGATTTTTGAAAACCCGAATTATAAATAAATTAAATATGGTTCTTGCTGGTAAGGATTTACTTGGACGGCACTAATAGTGTAACGTAAACTACTTTTTTAGATTTGATTAGAAACTATTATGATAAGCATAACAAAATTATATTGTGGCGGGAATGCCTGGGGCGATTCCATCAGGTATGGCGAGCCAGTTGTGTCCGGGTTACATTCAGCTGATAGAGCCAGGACGCCACGTTCTGCGGCTGAACGAAGACCTGTGGTGGTCTGGAACATCACACGACGATGTAACCTGCATTGCCTTCATTGTTATACAGATTCTCAGGACCGGGAATATCCAGATGAACTTACTACTGACGAAGGGAAAAGGCTACTGGACGACCTTGCGGAATTTTCTGTGCCGGTAGTTCTGTTTTCAGGAGGCGAGCCACTGACACGCCCGGATGTGTGGACGTTTCTGGAACACGCCAGAAAACTTAAACTCCGAACAGTGCTATCCACCAATGGTACACTAATTGATAATGCCACAGCAGAAAAACTTAAGGCACTTGGGGTTGCGTATGTTGGCGTAAGTCTGGATGGTATTGGTGAAGTAAACGATAGGTTTCGTGGCAAGAAAGGTGCGTTTGATTCTGCGGTAAACGGGATTAAGTCCTGTGCACGAGCAGGACTTCGGGTTGGATTGCGTTTAACCCTCACACGGCATAATGTAGAATGTCTGAATGATATTTTTGATTTTGTGAGCACAAGTCCAATTGAGAGGATTTGTTTTTATCACCTGATTTACAGTGGACGCGCCCGTAAACTTAAAGAAGTAGAACTGACCCAGCAGGAGACCAGAAAGGCTATTGATACCATTATCAACCGCTCCGATGAGCTCTTCCAATTGGGAATGAATAAAGAAGTCCTGACTGTGGATAATCACGTGGATGGGGTGTACATATATTTGCGTTTGCCCAGCGAAAGTAAAAAGAATCCAGAAAAGGCACGCCAATGTGAGGAAGTACGCCGATTGCTTGAGTGGAATGGCGGGGGACTGTATAGCTCGGGTGTTGGCATTGGAGCTATTGATTCGTATGGGAATGTACATCCTGACCAGTTCTGGTCTCACTACACGTTGGGCAATGTTCGGGACCGACCATTCAGCCAGATCTGGCAGGACCAGACCGAGCCTTTATTGTATGGTCTGCGACATCGCCGTGAATACATCAAAGGCAGGTGCAGGCTATGTCAGTGGTTTGAAATGTGTGGTGGCGCAATGCGTGTGCGGGCTGATTTAATCTACGCTGACCCCTGGGCACCTGAACCAGCCTGTTATCTCTCAGATGAAGAGATTGGGCTTGATGAAAATAAAAGACAGGAACTAATGGAGAGTAACGAAATATTTACTGTTCCTGAATTTCTTCTTGGTCATCACGAATAGACGGCGTTTCTTTTTTTACAATGGCAAACAAGGGAAAAGTAATCATTCTATCGGGTGTGGTGCTTATTGTTGTCTTCTTACTGGCAAGTGGGTTCTTTGCGTTACGAGACAAAGACCCAGTCATCGGTGGAATTTTTTTATCTCCTGAAAGAATAAAATTTTTAATATTGACGTTTCTCAGTGTATTTGTAGTCAGCATATCCTGTTTTTCGCTTGGCTTGCTTATCTGGGATATTTTTCGTTTTCCGGAATTAGATAATCTACAGCTTGCCATTTTTCGGTCTGGGTTAGGGTGTGCTGGATTTTTTCTTGTTCTGATGATGTATGCGGCTATTGGAGTATTCCAGCCACTTTTTTTGCACCCGCTTGTGCTAATCTCAGTGTATCCAATCTTCCGCTATACGCGAAGGCATCACATTAAACATAATCAACTCCAGCAACAGTGCTCCCCTACCCCGGCAGTTAATCACTATTTAGTGAGGAGTGTTTTTATTGTTCTCAGCACAGTGGTGTTGTTCCCGGTGTTCATTTCCTCGCTCCTGCCACCCAATCACTGGGATGAGCTGGTGTATCAACTCACCATTCCTAAGAAATATCTTGCCACGCACCGATTCGTTTATCTCCCTTTTCTCTTATACATCAATACTCCACATTATTTAAACCTGCTATATGGTTGGCTGATGAGTTTTGGTTCAGATGTGGCGCCCAGAATGTTTCATTTTCTTATGGGTATTGCCACTGCCTTACTGATATGGTCTCTTTGTGTGGGATACTGGGACAAACTTACCGCTTATATTGCTGTCATTATTTTCCTTGCGACTCCTCTAATGGCGATGGAGATGTCAACAGCATTGGTGGATATTGGTCTGGCTTACTTTTTTATTCTTGCGTTCGTTGCCTTACTGCATTGGCGCGATTCAGGCGCTAAAGAAAAAAAATGGCTGATATTAGCGGGCATTTTTGCCGGTGCGCAGCTTGGGTGTAAGTATCAGGGTATATATGGGGTATTAAGCCTCACGCTTCTGCTTCTGATAATTTTGTTCATTGAGTTTTTGATGCCGTGTCGGATAACGTTTTCTTCTGCGCTGGCAACGGTCTTTTATTTTATTATCCCAGTAATTGTATTGATTCTCCCCTGGCTTATTAAAAACCTTATTATGGTACATAACCCTGTCTACCCAAATCTCTACTCCGTTTTTGGTGGTAAATACTGGGCGAATGAGCACAGCATCCAGATGAAGAAATGGCTTGGCTCTATGGGAATGGGACATTCAGTTGTAGATTTTTTCCTCCTATTCTGGCGACTCCCAATGAAAGGATGGTATCTTTATTCACATTTTGCCGGCATACTCACTCCATTTTATTTTTTGCCATTGCCATTATTGCTCATCGTGAAAAAACCTTCACGGACGACGTTCTACCTGCTCATCACTGCTATAGTCTTCCTGATAAGCTGGTTTCTCGGTTCACAGCAGGTAAGATTCCTTATACCCGGTTTGACATTATTTGCCATACTCTCAGGAGTCGCTATTTCTCGTCCATTACAAAGATATGCTCATCAATTATCGCACCTCACAGAGGGTTTCGTTATTGTTGTGCTGGTGGTGATTACTGCGACTGGTATTTTTGCCGAACCAAAGGATTTCATCCTGCTGGGCAAACGTATGGCTGTTATCTTTGACCACGCGGACACTGACACATATCTGATTAAGGAGTGTGGTATTGACAATCAGCGGATGATTAACTTTATTAATCGCACCCTTCCCCCTGATGCACGAATACTAATGCTTTTTGATAATCGTGGGTATTACCTGGAGCGAGATTATATCGCTGAGGGCACGTTTGAAGTTTCCCGGATATGTGCAATCTTTGCTAAAGCTAAATCCCCAGAAGACCTCTACAAATTCTGGAGGGAAAGGGGTGTTACACACGTGTTGTTTAACAGAACATACTGGCGCGGATATTCCGGCGATTTCATACGCAATTTTTATCCTGACTTTGAGAAAAAGTTCAACCAATTCATCGAGAAATACCTACAGTTATTAAAGGAAATGAATGGCATAATGCTTTATGAATTAAAAGGGAAATAGAAAGATTCCTTTAATTACTCTTTTGCTTTTTTAAAAATGTAAGGGTGGAACATTGAAATACAAAAGAGCTTATCCAGGCAATGGGGATGAGGATATGGAAGGAGTTTATTTGTAGGGAACCTGCGATAAAAAATATACCCACACTACTGGTGATGAAACAAATCACATACCCGCTAAATAAAATAGCAAGTCCGCCACCAAGCCCGGCAAAGATTAAATGAAAAAAAATTACTTCAACGACCCGTGTCTCTGACAGGAATCCACCCTGCACAGCCAGGGGTTTTAATAGATAAGCGCATACCCCTCCGACGCAGGCGCCAGCGAGAAAAAACAGGAGTTTATGCACTCTGTCCGTAAGATAAAGCCCAACTACCATTCCTATCGGGACGCAAATAAAAAGCAGAATACCGATGTATGATTTCTGAGTTATCCCCAATAAAAAGGCAAAGAAAATTGCTGTGACTCCACCAATAATACTTCCTAATACTACTGCGACAATTTTTAATCCTGCCAGATATATAACCCACCCAAGCAGGCAAAGTATTATGCCCACAGCAAGGTAGCCTATATGTACCTGGTCCATTGTGGAACGTAGAACCCGACGTACTAAAATATCATCTATAAAGCCTGTACTCTATTTCTTTGCTTCGGTAAATTTTTTGATATTTTCAGTCCGCCCCACAATTATAAGTTTATCCTGGGGTTTTGGGATATAGCTGGGCTCAGGGGTGACGAGAAGTTTTTCTTGAACGCTTCCATCGGGGAGAATCTCATTGGTTCTAACAGCCAGAATTGAAACGCCATATTTAGAGCGAACTGCGGAGTCAATTATAGATTTGCCAGCGATGGGTTCCGGGGTATTAATTTCAAGCAGGATATATTCCGGTGAGAGGGCAATCTCCTGGAGCACATCCGGGTGAACCAGCTGATTTGCCAGCTGGACTGCACGTTCTTCTTCGGGATAAATGACACGGGTTGCACCAAGTCGTTCTAAGATTCTACCGTGAGTTTTGCTGTTTGCTTTCACAATGATTTCCCGCACCCCAATTTCACGAATAATGGCAGTAGCAAGGATACTCGTCTCAAGTGCATCGCCACAACTGATAATTGCTACATCATAGTCAGCAACACCGAGCCGATGAAGGACCTTCTCGTGCGTAGCATCTGCCACCACAGCATGGGGTATACGGTCACTAAGTTCCTGGACACGTTCTTCATTAACATCAATAGCAAGCACATCGCACTTTTGTTCAACAAGCCGAAGTGCCACACTGGAGCCAAATTGCCCCAGTCCAATAACCACAAACCGTTTTGCTGTGTTGCTCATTCTTTCACCCGGAGGTACGCGAAGTCTTTAATGCAATATCTGTTAAATACTTATTTAGTACTACGAATAATGTAGTCAGGAAAAGCCCCACCACCAGAGCGATGAGTGCAAAAACAGAACGTTTAGGATAAACACGAATCTCCGGAGTAACGGGACCGGCGACCAATCGGAGCTCGCTACGATAATTCGCCGGGTAGTCGCCCTGGAAATGGGTTATGCCCGCAAACGCTTCTGCTTCATTTTTTAGCCGGGAAAAAAGCTCAAACTTTTTACGCAGTGCGTCAACTTCCCTCCCAAGCGACTCGAATCGTAATTCTAACTCGGTCACAACTTTTTGGAGTTTGGTAATTTCATTATCAGTCTGCTCAATTTTTTTCTGTAATGCCTCACGTTTAGCCTCTGCTGCTGCTAAATCGTGTTTGGTGTCTTCTATCAGGGTTATCAAATCAGTTTTGTTCAAATCTGAAGGAGTTTTTTTGAGCTTCTCCAGTGATTGCTCAAGAGAAGCAAGAGTGCCCTTCAGATGGGCGATTTCAATGTCCTGTTGTGCCAGCTCCGTTAACAGTCCTGTACGTTCAGTAACGCCCTGTTGAATATTAACGTCCACATTTTGAGCGGTTCTTGCTGTGCCTAATTCAAGCACGCGTTTCTGCAAATCTAAAGGTATATTCGTAGGGGCAAGTATGTTTTCTTTCTCTATGAGCTCTTTCATCTTTGCGTGGAGTTCCCATTTCACTTTCACGTATTCCTGCTCTTTTTGTTTAAGAAGGGTCTGGGTTTCTCCAAGACTGCTACGATAGAAATCAAGATAGAATTTTACCGACTGAGCGGGTAAATCTCCGTAGCGCTTAATTGCACCAGCGACCCATCTCTCCATAATGAACCGTGCCTCCTCAGGGGTTTTGCCATAAGTAGTTAGACTCATCACCGGCGAATATCGCCGCCTCACACCTGTATCTTCAGCTATCTCCGTTTTTACCTTGAAACGTTTCTTGAACAATTCAAATTTAATCTCACGTATTTTAAATTTCTCCTCATATTGCCTTTTAACTTCCTGAATGAGGTCATCAGAGGTCAATAATGGCTCGAAACTCATAGCAGGTGTCATCATCTGATAATAATTCATACCAGTAAGTTGGGGGGGTTGATTAATATAAATCGCTGAGTGCACCTCATATCGTTCGCTGACCAGCCCTTTGATACTGAGTACCACAATGGAAATGAGTATGAGCAGAAATGTTACCCCTAAAATCAAATATTTCTTTTGCCAGATGGTTAACACATACTCAGCAAAAGTATCAGATGTACTGTTCGTAGCTGTCATTACGTTTCACCTCATTATTGAAAACCTTTATTTATTTCTCCTGCAATGTCTCTTTCAGACATTCAAATATTTATTCTGCTATTTATTTTGCCAGATTAATCAACGAAACTCTCTGGAGACTATCTCCTATCATTCACACCTGCTCAGGTGGCTTATGTATCCAAAATCGTTTTTTTGCGAAGGATATTCATCTTACTCTGTGATTCAAATCCGGTCTCTGACGAAGAATCTGGACAATTAAAATACATCCTAAGACAAGAAGCAGTAATGTCAAGAGAGTTACAAATGTCTCTGCTTGAGCCAGGATATATGCAGTGAGTCCAAGATATATTGAAGCAATGTATAATATGATTACCGAATGCCGATGCGAATACCCCAGATGAAGCAGGCGATGATGAATATGGCGTTGGTCAGCACGGAACGGGTGTTGTCTATGGCGAACCCGTCGGATAAACGCATGCAGTGTATCAAATACAGGAAGTCCCATTGCAATAACCGGTATAAGCAAAATCAACAGGGCTGGAGCTTTCGTGCTGGTAAGTAGGGATAACCCTGCCAGCCAGAACCCTAAGAGCATACTACCTGTATCTCCGAGAAAAATCTTTGCTGGGTAAAAATTATGCGGCAAGAAACCCGCACAGCTCCCTATGATAATAATTGCCAGAATAACTGATAACGGTTGTGTGGTTGGATATGAGACCACAAGAATGGTCGTAGCAGCAATAAGTGATAATCCAGCTGCCAGCCCATCCAGACCATCTATGAGATTAATGGCGTTTATTATCAGACAAAACCAGATAATAGTTAACACGAGACCCAAAATTCCAAGTTTAACTGTTCCGGCAAGTGGAAGGCTAATTTGCTCAAACCGAAATCCTGTCCAATACATCAGAATCCCAACTAATCCCTGGATACTCAGTTTTAGACCAGCTCCAGAGCCCCTGACATCATCCCACACCCCCAATATAGTTATAATTGTTGAGCCAAGGATTAATCCCAAAATCTGCTGTCTGAAAATAAATCCACTCGGATATAGGCGAACAAACAAAGATAAGACCAATACACTTATAATAAAAATAGATAATCCACCGATGCAGGGTACTTTATGGGTGTGGATTTTTCGTTCGTCCGGTATGTCAAAGATACCAAGCGTGCTGGAAAACCCTCGCACCAGAAACGTCAAACCAAAACTTGCGACAGCGGCTCCCACGCCCATCGTGACCAGACTACTTATTTTGAACATATCCATAAACCAGGAACCAGCCTTTATACCTCACACCTCTCCGACAAACCTGGCGACCATATCACCGACTTCAGTGGTGGTGTAGCCCATCTGTCCTGCACTAAGGCTCTTGAGTTTTTCTTTTGTGACTTTCATCACTGCCTTTTCCAGTGTGCGAGCTGCGTCGGTCTCACCAAGATACTCCAGCATCATCTGTCCAGCACAAATCGCAGCAAGCGGATTTATCATATTCTTGCCAGTATATTTTGGCGCTGAACCCCCAATGGGCTCAAACATTGAGACACCCTCAGGGTTTATATTGCCCCCTGCTGCAATGCCCATACCTCCCTGAATCATTGCACCTAAGTCAGTGATTATATCACCAAACATATTATCGGTCACAATCACGTCAAACCATTCAGGATTCTTTACCATCCACATACAGGTAGCATCCACATGAGCATAATCACGAGTAATATCAGGATAATCTCGCTCGCCTACTTCGTGGAACACGCGTTCCCAGAGGTCAAATGCATAGGTCAGCACATTGGTTTTTCCACAGAGGGTTAACCGACGATGTTTGTTGCGTTTGCGGGTGTACTCAAAGGCAAATCGGATGCAACGCTCCACACCTTTTCTTGTATTTACTGAGGTCTGGATAGCCACTTCATCGGGGGTGTTTTTACGAAGAAATCCACCTGCACCACAATAGAGTCCCTCAGTATTTTCACGCACAACAACAAAATCTATCTCTTCGGGTCCTTTATCTTTAATAGGCGTCCATACTCCCGGATACAACTTTACAGGACGCAAATTGATATATTGGTCAAGCTCAAATCTAATCGCCAGCAAGATACCCTTCTCCAGAATACCGGGCTTAACGTCCGGATGACCGATTGCTCCGAGATAAATCGCATCAAATTGTTTGAGCTCCTCTATCCCGCCCGGTGGAATAGTTTCCCCTGTTTTCAGATACCGCTCCCCTCCCCAATCAAACTCCTCAAAGTCAAGCTTAAATTCAAATCGCTCCATACAGGCTTTCAGGCATTTGACACCTTCACGAACAACCTCCGGTCCTGTGCCGTCTCCACCTATGACAGCAATCTTATATCGCCGCTTCTCCATAAATCACTCCTCCTATTATAAATCTTAAGATATGAATATTGTGGTCTTTGAGCCTACTCTGGTCAACCCTAAATAGACGGTAGAAACGAACTTTCCTTGTGCTGGTAAGACATTTTTTGAGACTAACTCAGAGAAGAATTATCTATCGTGCTGAATTTAAATTTTGTTCTGTTCCTATAATTTAAGTCAGATATTGCATCTGAAATGGTTATTGCATGGTTAAGCAGAAGACTGTGCCGGTGGATGTGCAGGTAAACAAACAGTTGCCACTGATTGCTGGGGTAGAGAGCACAGGTACACCAAAATCGTGTTGCCAGAGAACCTTGCCATCGCTAATGCGAATTGCATAAAGACTTCCACTTCCTGAACCAATAAACACGAGGTCGCCTGAAATTACCGGTGAAGACAACAATGGCTGAAAGTCTATCTGATAAGGTGACATATTAAACTTTGAGTTTGTGGTAGCCAGCTCCCAGCAAAGTTCCTTTTGCGGTAATTTAAAACAATAAATAGTTCCCTGTCCAGAACCAGCGATGAGGTAATTGCCTTTAATAACAGGTGTCGTTGTAGCCCAGCCACTTTCCAGTGGTTGCCTCCATAGGACGTTCCCGTTCTCGTGGTTAAGTTCGTACAGGATTCCTCTGGTGTCAGTGCAAAAGACTTTGTTTGCGAAAAAGGCAGGCGAACTATGAAAACCAATGGCATTCAGAAACCACTGTCGCTTCCCTGTTTTCTTTGACATTGCATATAACGAACCGTATTTTTTATTGAAACTAAGCCATACAGCGCCGGTGATAATATTGTCATTAGCAACAGCTGGTGAAGCATAAGAAGAAATCCAATCGTAGCCATCCTGGTTGGTCCAGAGGACAGAGCCAGAGTTCAGGTCAATGGCGGAGAACCAGGCAGAATTGCCACAGTAGACCACTCCATCTTTGACCACCGGTGCAGAGAAAATCCATCGTTCATAGCGACTCCCGAGGGATTGTTGCCACTGCGTCTCACCAGTGCTGGCATCAAGGGCAATAAGCGTACCATCCTGACAAAGAGCAACTACTTTTCCATCAGCATAAGCAAGCGTATGCTCCACAGGCATATCCAGAGTCTTTTGCCAGAGAGGTTCGCCACTCCTTGAATCAAGGGCAAAAATTCTCGGCTCGGTGGAATCATCAAGTCGTTTTGTGGCTATGAACACTTTTCCGTCAGCTACAATTGGCGATGCAAGGTCTACCCACCCCCCAGTGGAAAACGACCACTGGTAGACCAGAGGTGGTCTAATTTTATCCTCTGAGAGCCCAGAATGTTCTGGTGAGCCCATAAACATCGTCCAGTCCTGACCCAGTCGGGGTCTGGATGGCAACTTCTTTATAGGAAGCACGTCAAATTCAGTACTCCCGATGAGTTCTTTGCCGATGATGTTAGTTGCAGATACCTTTAGTAAATATTTCCCTACATCAAGGCGTGTCTCTTTTTCAGGAGTTCGCCAGGTAATTGCACCCACCTTTTGCAGAACCCCTTCTCTAACTAAGTGTGATTTGCGGGTATCAATTATCTGGTACGAGACCTTGCTGATGGGCACAGCAGAGTCGTATGACTCAACCACTATATCAAAATCTCTGGAGTATATCGGCAGGTTTGCACCTGGGCTGGAGATATTCAGAAAAGGCTTATCAATCCGATAATGATACGTGGTATAGATACGATGATTATCAACTTTTACTTCAAGAAAACCTGATGGACTTATATCAATTCCGCCCAGATAAAGAGGGGGTATGGCATAGAGACGAAGCGGTCCGTAGCTCTGAAAACGGGTAGAGTGCCAGTGTCCCACGAACATATAATCCACACCCAGCGAGGCTAATTCCCTCAGTTGTTCTTCTTTTGGTGGGTAATGCTGAAAGAACATAATGAGCTTATCCTTGCCAAGGAGCTCTATATCTTTTTTCAGCCATTTCTCCTCAGCCGTGGTGGGGGTTATTATGTTGAATACAATATTATGTGTGTTTGCATAATCAAATGAATAATAATCCGGACCACAGTAGTGCACATAATTGTAAATGCGTACTTTGCCTTTATTTCTATCATGGTTACCAATTACGTTAAAGATGGGAATATTGACGGTCTTTGTTGCCTGGAGATAATATTTAATTTGTTTGATATACTGAGCATTGTTGACAAGGTCGCCGGTGGAAACAATAAAGGCAGGCGTGGTGCTAAGTGAATCTATCTTTTGCAGTTCTCGTTCAAAATATTGTGCCCGTTTAGAACCATTCACGTGTACGTCAGTTATCTGAAGAAATGTAAATGGTTCATTTTCCTCAACCGGAGATTTTCGCAGCCCGAAATGAAATTCACGTTTCTCTGTCACCTCTCCCAGCAGATAATATAAACCTGGCGATTTAATATAATTACGAGGAGTGCACACAAAAACAAATCGTGCCTGGTGAGTGGCATTAGGTAGAAGAAAGCGACCTTTTTTATCCGTGAAAACAATATCCTGACCATCGCTTACAGGGATATTTGCCAGTGGAGGTTCATCTTCGTCACGCTGATTGTTGCCATTTCTGTCAAGATACACCACCCCCTCAATCGTATAGGAGTATCCCATTGATGGCTTGATGGTGCGAGGAGTCCGGAGCGTTGCCTCCTCTCCTTTAATCATTATGCAGTAATGCAGGATATTCTCCATCATCCTGCGTGCAAGATTCTTTAACCCTTCATCTCCGAGTATATAAAATTTATCCAGCGGAATCGCAATGACCAGTACCCTGCCCTTTCCCCAGCCGGTTACCACAATCGCAGGAAACCTGGCGTTGGCATCTCTGGACGCAATAACCTCGCACTCCGCACATTCGAGAACTGCATTCAAGACCAGAGGTAAATTGCCACTCTTTAATGGACTAAACTCCACAGGCAAGATTCTATTTGGCTCGTTAAGCAGGATATGTGAGGAGAGATTAATATAGATTTTGTTATAATTCTTCTCAGAACGGGTGAGGAGTATTGGCTCAGGAAACCAGGGAATAATGGATTCGTCTTCACAGGATTGCGCAAAAATAACAATCGTCTTCCCCTGTCTCACAAATTCCTGCAATGCCTTTTTATTGCTGTGCAACGCTGTTCTAATCGTTTCATCTGAGGTCGCAAAAGAACCTATAATGAAGGTATCATATTGGTCTATGTCTACTTTTCCTGCCTTTAATTCATCTGTTATATCGGTAAACTGGGTGTTAGTATCTTTCAGAAGCAACGCCAGCCCTTTTCTTTGAGTGAGGGAATCTGTATAGTCCACAATAGCAATCTTGAGTGAGGTGACGTCAGCAGGAACCACGTACCACAAAAGAAAAATGAATACCACACAATAAAATAATGACCACTTTGGCAAACATCTCATAGTTTTATCTCCTGAATAAAGAGAGAGTTTATTGGCTCAAAATTGAGAGCAACTCATTGTGGATTCGCCCATTCGTGGCAAGGATTTGCCGGGTATAAGGGGAGTATGGATTGCCTGCAAAATCAGTGACCTTGCCCCCGGCTTCTTCTACAATAAGGTAACCAGCCGCAGTATCCCAGGGATTAAGAAAAAATTCCCAGAACCCCTCCAGTCTTCCGCAGGCTACATAGCAGAGGTCAAGTGCCGCTGAGCCCAATCGCAATAACCCATGGGCTCTAACCAACACTTCCCGCACGTAGGGAATCAAACGGTCAATATTACTCCGCTCATAAGGAAAACCAGTGACAAGTAATGATTTGCTTATCTCAGAAATCTGGCTGACCGAGATGGGTTTATTGTTGAGCCAGGCGCCCTCACCACGTTCCGCAAAAAACAATTCCCGTGCTATCGGATGATACACGCCACCCATAATGATTTTACCCTGCTGTTCAACTGCAATGGACACAGAAAAAATCGGAACGCCATGCAAAAAGTTTGTTGTCCCGTCCAGTGGGTCAATTATCCATTTAAATTCACTCGCAGTGGTGATGTCATTCACTTTCTCCTCAGCGAGTATCTGATGAATCGGGAAATTTGAACGAATAACGTTTATAATACACGACTCACTCTCTTTATCCGCTTCAGTGACGATGTCAAACTCCGTGCTCTTAAACTCAACATTTTTCACCTTTCCAAAGTGCCGCAATAACACTTCACCTGATTCATAAATTGCTTGATATAACACCTGCCTGATTTTTGTATTCATATTTGCTCCTTAAGAATCAACTGTTGAATAAATCATTGTCTCAGAGCACCAATGGATTTGTCAACATCCTCATAAAATCACAGATTGACACACAGAAGAAACCGGACTGGCGGTCTGCGGACAGTGGTAAATCTTTTCCGTGTGCTTACGTGTTCTTCCGTGGCTAAATTTTGTCAACTTTAGTGGAGTGTGAACAGCAACCACGAATGGGCACGAAGGGACACGAAACAGAGAAAAATGAAATTAGCCACAGAACCACACGGATTGGCACGGAAAAAAAGCAGTCAGCGGTAAGGCGTTAAGTCTTTTCCGTGTGTTTCTGTGTTCTTGTATAACTTTGTGGCTAAATAATTTTTTATCCATATTCGTGTGAGTCCGTGTCAATTCGTGGTTTCAGAGAAAAAGTTTTTTAACCACGAATGTGCACGAATCTTCGTGAGAGGGAAAAATCATAAAACTTGCCACTGAGGACTCAGAGGTCACAGAGATTATAATGCAACTCTCTTTGCACCGTATAAAAAACCATTTCCTTCTCTTCAGCAGGAATTTAGATTTTGGATTTTTTCCTCTCGGTGTACTCAGTGAACTCTGTGGCTAAGAAGAAAGAGAAGAAAAAGAACAGACCGTAGAGGGTTCAGGATTTAGTGAGATGAGCCGTATGATTATTCCGTGTGTTTTCGTGCCCTTCCGTGGCTAAATTTTGTCAACTTTAGTGAAGTGTGAATAGAAACCACGAAGGACACGAAATATAGAGAAAAATGAAATCAGCCACGGAATCACACGGATTGACACAGAAGAAAGCGGTCAGGCGGTGAGCGGTAAGCGGTAAGTCCTTTCCGTGTGTTTCCGTGCCCTTCCGTGGCTAAATTTTGTCAACTTTAGTGAAGTGTGGATAGGAACCACGAAGGGGGCACGAATGTGCGCGAAAAGAAAAAGACCATCTCAGCCGCGGAATAGCCCAGAGT
>JAGHBZ010000150.1 GCA_021160705.1 Candidatus Sumerlaeota bacterium | reverse complement strand
GTCTAAAATTGCATAAATATAAATGTATTTAAATTTGAAAAAAAGGTGGGAAAAATGCGAGGAAAACTAATAGTTGCATTAACGGTAATTGTACTCGTTTTATTATTCACAGCATCGAGTTTTGCTCACACGTATTACCGATGCAAGTCAGACAATCCAATCCGTTATGTAGCTTATGCAGTTTATCCAGTGGGTGTAGCCTGCGAATATCTGGTAACACGTCCAATTCACTGGCTGGTTAGCCGACCACATCTGTGCAAGATATTTGGACACGAGCCCAAAAAAGACGACGTCTACTTTGTCTGGGAATAGACCATCATTGCTTTTTTTATATTGATTCAGCGAGTTAATAATCTGAATTGATGTTCTATAAAGAATGATTCAACTGGATTGTGTTGAAAGAGATTTTGTCAGAATTTCGGATAAGAAAACTGTCAGAATCAGAGCCCTTCACAATGTAACCCTGCGTGTTAAAAAAGGTGAATTTGTTCTCATAACCGGACCCTCAGGTGCAGGAAAAACCACTCTACTTAATCTGATTGCTGGAGTTGACCGACCCACAAAGGGAGAAATTAAGGTATCCGGCAACCCGCTTCACACTATGGCAGAAAAAGAGTTATCAATTTTTCGCAACAAAGTTATCGGATATATGCTACAATTTTATTGTCTTCCAGCGCATCTTACGGCTGAGGAGCAGGTGATGCTTCCATTACTGATTGCTGGCGAGACGCCACCGTTCGCACGCCGACGTGCACGTTACCTGCTTGAGCAGCTGGGCATTGGTTCGCTTGCCACAGCATATCCCGGGGAGATTTCCGGAGGACAGGCACAACGCATCGCTCTGGCACGTGCACTGGCAAATTCGCCTTCTATACTGCTGGCTGATGAACCTACTGGTAACCTTGATGAGTCAACCGCCTCACAACTGATTGACCTGCTTGTGCAGTTTAATAAGACTAAAAATTTGACCACTATAGTGGTTTCGCAGAATGACTCTCTGATGAGGAAAGCCCATCGGAGAATACGTCTGGAGTCCGGAAAGATTGTAGCCGATAATATAGATGATATAATAGAAAATTGAACTAACTATACCAGCAGAACATTCCCGCTAAAAGAGTATCTCAAATTTATTTCGCCAGAGCGGGAGAGTAGATGAGAAGATATTATGCCAGTACAGCAAAATCAAACTTCTAAGAGACAATACAGGAGTAATCCGAAAGTACAGGGAACGAATAACCACCCTCGCAAAGAAAAGGCTACTTATTCCACTACTAACAGGGATTTAAGGGATAAAGATAAAGTGCTAATACATAAGTTTGCGCGTCGTGAGATTGAGCATTTCATTGACCAGGTATGTTCGTATCTGTTTTCTGAAGAGCAATTTACAAACTATGTAAGACAACGGCTGGCAGAGGAGATATACGCCAAAGTCAAACGAAAACTGAAGAAGGTTCCAACACCAACTCAGGCAGTGGCAGAGGCACTTCGCGCACTTGGACAGCCGTCAACAATTGCCAAACGTTATACCACTGCTCGCCGTAAACTCCAGATTCCCTGGGCAGAGACATTTTATATTCTGCTTGGTATTATCTCTGTAAAATTCAGAGTCGGCTCAAAAGAGGAATTCTTTAAAGAAATCTCCTCTGCAGTAATATATCTGTTGTTTCTTCTGGTACCTGTTCTGGCGTATATAACTCAGATGTTTATTGCCTCAGAATTTGAGGTTTCCTCAGAGGGTTTGTTCTACAAACGAGCCTTTAAATCACGAGTATTTATTGGCTGGGACTCAATCGTTGCACTAAAAGTACGATGGCGACTTCTCGTAGGACGTTATGTAGCAATATATTTGAGTAATCGTCAAAGGGTTTCTCTCCTGCCAGTTACTACCAATTTTGCCTATGTAGTAAGTAGTCTGCTTGCAAATGTTGCTTCCCACACGATGATAGACCCGGGTGTGCGTGCGATTCTTCAAAAACAGATAAGTGCTATCAAACCTACCACCACATTTCAGCGCAAAGAACCTGTATGAATCAGTATGCAGCACGGACACCTGCTCTTTAGAGTCCAACATAATGCAAAAAAACTGTTGCTTTTACCGGGAGAAGAATTAAAAGTTAAGGAAAGCAACATAACATTCTGGAGTTCAGCACAAAGTAGTCTGGTGTTTGCCTGTAGCATCCCGCAGGTAAACAAAAATGCATCAACGCTGTGTTCCCGGAAAATTCAGCCGAAAGGTTTAAAAGAGTCTTATACCTATGGAACCATCAGCCTTCGCAATAGGTATTATATGGTTTATTGTGTGTATAATTCTATTCGTCGTTTATTTTGACATACGGTGGATTGTTAATCTCCTGTTTAGACTAACAGGTCTGACAAAACCACGTAAACACAAACGAATAACCTTTCTGGATAAACCTGCCTCTTTTGTCATTATGGGAATATTAACTCTGTGCATAATTTTTTGTATAATAGATGCTTACTTCGTTGAACCCGGGTTATTGAGTGTAACCAGGATTACCTGCACGACTTCTAAGTTCTCATCTGGTTCTCCGCAAATTACTATTGCACACCTCTCAGATTTTCATCTGGAAGGGTGGCGTGCCCTACACGATAGATGTATTGCCAGAGTAAACGCCGAACATCCTGACCTGATTCTGCTTACTGGTGACTACCTGAATCTGTCGACATCTGCTGAGGATATGGTAAAATTACTCTCATCCCTAAAGGCACGATATGGAAAATACACAGTCCTTGGCAACTGGGATAAGGCACACTTTTTACAGTCCTATTTCAAGCGAGCTGGCGTCGTTAATATCGAAGGCACTATTGTGCCACTTACTATTGGAAACCAGAAGATAACGGTCTTTGGAGTGGAGGAGAGTAATGAACGACAACTCGAACAACTCGTATCTCAACTTAACCCGAACTCTTACAACATTATGCTTACTCACGACCCCGACTTGATTCCGAAAGCCAGCAATTATGATTCCATTGACTTATACCTATGCGGACATACACACGGGGGACAGGTACGACTTCCTTTCTATGGAGCTATTATTACCTTATCAAGAACAGGGAAAAAATATGAAATGGGATTATATCGTGAACGTCATCTGCAGGCGTATGTAACACGTGGAATTGGAATGGAAGGTGGTCTTGCACCTCGCATACGATTTCTCTGTCCACCAGAAATTGTCTTTATCAGCATCAAAGCAAATAAGTAATTATAATGGTAATCGGTCTGTTTCAGCTGTTTATTAACCAGTGTTTATAATGGCGGAGCCCCCTGTTGCCAGGGAGAACAGCGGAGAAGCTATCCAGTGCAGAGCCTTATCAGGTATGTCTTATCTTTTTCAATATCTTGTAATAATCCGAATGTGAGCCTACCCAGAACCACTCTATTTCACTGCATATTATTTCATCTCCTATATCAAATTTGACCGATGAAATTTTGTAACATAACTGTAGTTTAGCACTTTTTGAGATAAAATTATACTGTATGGTTAAGAAGGTTAGGACTTGCAAATTAATGCTGAGACATTGTACACCTTTTTTAAAAAAAATAATCTTTTGGATCAGAGGTGCACAATGTTCTCAGCAGAAAATATTATCCGAGAATTCTTTAGTCAGTTTCAAGCCTTTTTCAACAAACAAAGTTTTGTGCTCTTTGAGATGATAGTCCTGTCGTTACTGACGCGGTATTATCAGGATGCATCTTTAGTCCAGGTCTGGCGTTGGCAAGATTACTCCAAACATTGGACAAATATACCCCGGTTTGTAAGGTGCTACAAGTGGGAGCCGTTAACATTGAGCAATGTGCTACTAAGGTTTTTAGTGCGTCTTTTCAAGTTAAGGGAGTTATATTTTGTAGCGGATACCACGCTTTGCGAGCGTTACTCCTGGCGGTTACCATGTGTGTTCAGGCGGTGGATTCTCAAGTTCAGGCGTTATGGTTATGCTCAGGAGTGGGTGGTAGTGAGTATAGTGCTACCTCGTCTGATGGCACGGGAGAGATTCCGCATTTACGGATTGATGGCAGCGCTATGGGACAAGACAAAAAAGGCAACACATCTTTTGGAGGAGATGCTGTTGCGTTTGCGTCTCCCCGAGTGGTGCAGACCCTATCTGATAGTAGACGCAGGACTAAATTCCGTTGTGCCTGAAGGCTGGCATATTATCACCCGATTGCGTCTTGACGCACGGCTTTACGGGGAGCCGCTCCCGAGCAGACCAGGAAAAAGGGGACGCAAACCCCTGAAAGGCAAACGCTATTACGCCGAGAAGGTCTTCTATAGAGCGAAGGACAAAGTCATCCTTAGTTATCGTAATCAGGAGCCCAAGGTAGTGGTGCGCTACTGGCGGGTGCATCAGTGGGGCTATCGTCGGGCATTGGTGCTGATTTGCCAACCGGTGGCACACCCGGAGTGGCGACCTATTGTGCTGGCAACTACCGATGTTGAGATGAGTCCACAGACATTGCTTAATCTGTACTCTGCCCGACTGGAGATTGAACGCTTGTTTCAGGATGTTAAGAAAAACGGTGCCTTTGGTAAGTATCGCGGGAAAAAGAGAGTCGCTCACGAGCGGTTCAACAACCTTGTCCTGCTGAGCCAGAGTTTAAAACAACTCATTGCTGAGAAGGGAGAGATTACCGCAATAGACCTTAACGAACCCTGGCGAAAACGCAAAGACGCCTACTCCTTGAGCCCGAACCAACTCCGCCGGGTGCTGGAGGCGTATCATCTTAGCGAGAAAATTATGCAACTTCTACCCATACGAGAGAAGATGCAAAAAATTCCGTTTTTCAAAGAGCGAATCTTTCAAGGATTAGCCAGAATCTTATGATTTAAAATCTATTACCTCAAAAAAAGTGCTAAACTACAGTATAAAAACAAAAAATACGCTAAATCTATAACGAGAGGATTGCAATCGAAAAGACAAAAAATGAAAGCCACCAGGTTCGTACGTGATGGTGCGAGAGGGGGGACTTGAACCCCCATCCCGGAGACCGGGACCAGATCCTAAGTCTGGCGCGTCTGCCAATTCCGCCACTCTCGCAATAAAAATTATTCTACTCTATTAGCGCACTCTGAGTCAACCCATTTCATAATTTGTGGGTGAAGCCCTGCGGTTAAATTATCTACACGGCTAACCCAAATTAGTTGTCAATGGTCTTATTTCTGCGATACAATAAAAAGCATCATAAAAAGCAAACAGGAAGAAATTGCGATTCAGAAAAAATATGAAGAGCAAGTTTAATCTTTTTCTAATTATAGCGATAGTACCGTCGGTCATAGTGCTGGGAATATTGGCAATATCAAGCCTATATGTGAGTAAGACGATTTATGATTTGTTAAGGGAGAATAAAGCACTAAAACAAGCCATTACTAATCTGACAAAAGAGACACAGATTGGCTATGCAAAAGTCATCTCGCAGGAGAGACGTGATGGACGCCTGTTCACGCGCCTGCTTTTTGTGGAGACCGACAGGGATGACCCTACCCGACGAATCCTTGAAAAAGAATACGAAATAGAAGGCGACATTGTCTATTTTGACGCACTGATAGTGAAGTTTGGCGACCAGCTGGTTATGGACGGCAAAGAAAGAGCACTCTACCTCTGGAGACGTGTTTATGGGGAGAAGATGAGTCCAGCTGATGGGTATCCTATTGAAACCCCGGGAGCAGAACCACAGCGATATGCGGATATTTTTGCAAAACTCTCACTCAAAGAAAAGAATTTGTTCTGGACTGAGATATGGAGTCTCTCAAACGACCCTGACCGATTGAAAAAAGCAGGTGTGAAAGCCATTTACGGAAACGTGGTATATAAAAAGCTCCGCCCGGGATTAATCTATATGTTCAAAATCAGCAATACAGGAACCCTCTATCCAGAAGTTGTCCCAGATTTATAACAACGTTTTTCCCCGGAATCCTGACTCCTTTTCTACCTGAAGATTAAGATTTACGTAGAATCACACCGAAAGAATAAGAACCACGACTGGGTATGAAGAGACACGAAACAAAAAAAATGAAATTAGCCACGGAATCACACGGATTGACACAGAAGAAAACGGTGAGCGGATAGCGGTCAGCGGTAAGTCTTTTCCGTGTGTTTCAGCGTTCTTCCGTGGCTAAATTTTGTCAACTTTAGTGGAGCGTGAACAGAAACCACGAATGGGTACGAATTAACGCAACAGGGAAAAATCATAAAACTCGCCACTGAGGACTCAGAGGTCACAGAGGTTATAATACAATTCTTTTTGGTAACGTTAAAAAGCCTCTTCTTTCTCTTCAGCAGGAATATCACATATTTTAGAGTTGCAAGGAAATCCGTTGTGTCCGTTGAGTCCGTTTAGTCCGTTAAATCCGTTGTGTCCGTTGAGTCGGTTGAGTCGGTTTAGGTCGGTTAGTCGGTTAGTCGGTTTGGCCGGTTTAAGTCGGTTTGGTCGGTTTAAGTCGGTTTAGTCGGTTTATCAAGGTTCATCATCCTTATCGCCTACCACTAATCTCACAATTTCTGAAATGTGAAAATGAGGTCTGAGAGGCTGTCCGACAATTGGGTGTTGAAGGTTCTGTTTTTACAGGGATGTGTTTTCGGGTCATCTCTATGAGATGTAACGAGGGTTTTTGGTGATTTTTTGTCTATCCTGCCAAGATAAGC
>JAGHBZ010000032.1 GCA_021160705.1 Candidatus Sumerlaeota bacterium | reverse complement strand
GTTGCTCTATCAAGAAATTTATCTATCAGGATAGGATGTTCAGGCGAGACCTCTGCTGCTTCTTTTATGAAGGATTTCAGGCGTTCTTCTTCGTAGACGATTTCCATAGCTCTTCCGCCAAGCACATACGATGGTCTAACCATTACAGGGTAACCTATTTTTCGTGCTATAGCCTGCACTTCAGTAAAAGATTTGCCAGTGCCCCATTCGGGTTGAGGTATATTTAAGGTCTTAAGGAGTTTTCCGAACCGTTGTCGGTCTTCAGCGATGTCAATATTTTCAGGAGAGGTACCAATAATCCTGACCCCGGCTCGCTCAAGTGGGGCGGCAAGTTTTAGTGGGGTTTGTCCGCCGAATTGAACAATTACTCCATCAGGTTTCTCTAACTCGCAGATGTTGAGAACATCTTCCACTGTCAGGGGTTCAAAATAAAGTTTATCTGCAGTATCGTAGTCAGTGCTTACAGTCTCAGGGTTGGAGTTAACCATAATGGTCTCATATCCTTCCTCTCTAAGGGCAAACACTGCCTGAACACAGCAATAATCAAATTCAATCCCCTGCCCTATCCGATTGGGGCCGCTACCGAGAATTATTATTTTAGGTCTGTCGGAGCGAACCGAGTCGTTTCTACTCTCGTATGTAGAATAGAAGTAAGGTGTTTCAGCCTGGAACTCCCCTGCACAGGTATCTACTTCTTTGAACACAGGTTTTATATTAAGAGCGTGTCGGAGTTTTCTCACAGATTCCTCAGAGCTTCGCGTCAGACAGGCAATCTGATAATCAGAGAACCCCATTTGTTTTGCCTCAAAGATGATTTTCTTGGTCAGTTCTTCGTCTTTGGGAGTTTCAAATTTAATTACTGGGCTATGGTTATCCTTATGACGAGCAATCTGGTTCAACCCCTCTGCAAGGAAAGTGCTGGTACGAATATGATTCTCCATCTGGATAATCTCTGCAATGTTCTGTAGAAACCAGGGGTCAATCCCCGAAAGCTCATAAATCTCGTCCAGTGGCATACCCTCCTGGATGGCATATTTTATGTAGAAGATACGTTCAGGATTGGGAGTACGCAACGAATGAGTGAGTTTACGTGGTTCAAATTTATCTTTATTATCCGCACCAAGCCCATAGCGGTCTATCTCAAGGGAGCGGAGTCCTTTCTGGAGTGCCTCTTTAAACGTTCGTCCGATGCTCATCGTTTCGCCGACTGATTTCATCTGCGTGCCAAGTATGGGTTCAGCACCGGGAAATTTCTCAAAGGTAAATCGCGGAATTTTCACTACACAATAATCAATTGCTGGCTCGAAACACGCAGGTGTCTTTTTAGTTATATCGTTAGGCAATTCATCCAGACGATACCCAACAGCGAGTTTTGCAGCTATCTTCGCAATTGGAAACCCTGTGGCTTTTGACGCCAGCGCAGACGACCTGCTCACCCGTGGATTCATCTCAATTGCCAATCGTTCTCCGGTACGGGGATTCACGGCAAATTGTATGTTAGAGCCCCCGGTATCAACGCCAATAGCGGAGATAATTTTTTTTGCGTCGTCGCGCATTGCCTGATACTCTTTGTCGCTGAGTGTCTGTGCTGGTGCAACCGTGATGCTGTCGCCTGTATGAACACCCATCGCATCAAAATTCTCAATGGAGCAAATCACCACAAAGTTGTCAGCACAATCCCTCATAACCTCCAGCTCGTATTCCTTCCAGCCAATGACCGATTGCTCAATCATAATTTCACTTATAGGGCTGAGACGAAGCCCATTGCTGGCAATCTCCACAAACTCCTCAATGTTATATGCGATGCCACCTCCAGTACCCCCAAGCGTATACGCTGGTCGGATAATTGCTGGAAAACCAACTCTCTCAACAATGGATTTTGCCTCCTCCAGTGTATAGGCAATCCCGCTGCGTGGAACTTTTATGCCTACACTAAGCATTGTGTCTTTGAATTTCAGACGGTCTTCAGCACGTTCAATGGCTTCTGCTTTAGCACCAATCATCTCTACCCCGTATTCCTGAAGCACACCACTCTTATAGAGTTCTATTGCGAGATTAAGCCCTGTCTGTCCACCAAGCGTAGGAAGTAAAGCATCAGGGCGTTCTTTTCGGATAATCTCTGCTACGATGTCAGGCACAAGGGGTTCTATATATGTGCGGTCTGCAAACTCCGGGTCGGTCATTATGGTCGCAGGATTTGAATTTACTAGAACCACATAGTAGCCATCCTGACGAAGCGCCTTACACGCCTGAGTCCCTGAGTAGTCAAACTCACAAGCCTGTCCAATTATGATAGGACCCGAGCCTATAATCAGTATCTTCTTTAAATCAGTTCGTTTTGGCATAGGTGATTTTTATTATCCTCTGGTAATGAGAAAATATAATGTAAAAATATCTTTAAGATGATTTTGTATCTGCCTCCCTCTGTCAAGAGCTATTGTGCATCATTCTCTCTTTCAGACAATCACATTGACAATAAGTATATATCAGGAATAAACTAAGACATTACTCGTATAGGAGGTATCATACACACATATAAGGAGATATGTCTATCCTTCCGTACATATCTCTATAAATAAAGGAATATCTCTGTATTATAGATATGAATGAGTTAAGCGACATTGCCAGCTCGTCAATAGGGTGAAGAAAATGGATGAAGCCATATATGAAGAACGACTGAAGCTCGGTATTGTTTTAAAGACTGTATATCTATTCACATATATTGTAATAATAGCTTCAGCCTTATGGGCACTTCTGCGGAACAGAACAGTGAGCGGTTGGATATTGGTAATAGTGTTAATGCTCACTGCAATACTTTTATTCGCAATTTTACCGAGAAAATATCAAATTTTCAGCGACAGAATAAGAATAATTTGTGGATTGTTGAGGGTAAATGTTCCCTTTAATGATATTAAGGCTTTAGAAATTCGCCCAGCACATAACATATATGGAAGTTTTAAAGCCCTTCGCTTCGGCACAGGGACAGGCGAGAAATGTATTATGCTAAAAAGAAAACACAAAATGAGCATTTTAATACAACCTATGAGTACGGAAAGATTTATGGAAGTACTTAACAAAGCGATGAAGAATAAAAAAGAAGAATGATGCTAAATTGTTTAAAATTCAAAAGTGATGTCCCTAAAGTAGTGGAAAAAGGCAAATTCACCAGACATCGGCAGATATATGACAGAGCTTCGCACCACCTAAATTCGGCGAAGCCGAACTCTGTATGTGCAACTCGTTAAACGAAATGTTGAACTGGAGGAGGTGGTGTCCCAAAAGTGGTGGAAAATGGCTTGGTCCTCATAGGCATTTCGCTAAACTTTATCCTCCTCTACTTCAGGCTATGATTACAAGATTTTTTTGTTCCTGTTCTTTGAAATTGAAATTTTGTCTCCTTTGCCTCACGTACTCCCCTAACTCCC
>JAGHBZ010000389.1 GCA_021160705.1 Candidatus Sumerlaeota bacterium | reverse complement strand
CATATACTCAGCGAAAGACATAATCACGAATTCTGACTTTTCTTTCTGCTCTTCGGTCAAGCTTTCAAAATATTTGCTCTTAGAAAACTCAACACACCAATCGTATACTCTGTCAAGAGTTTCTTTCAATTCCTTATCTGAATATTCTTCTACCATCTCCTATCCTCCTATTAATTGATTATTAGATAGCCGAAAAATATTTCAAATAATGCGTTACTGCATACCTAAGGTTCATTCGGCAGTGAATCGCACAAATGGGTGATACACTGAAGTCAGAACCACCCCGGGAGCCAGGTATTGCTAAATTACATTCATTTTGGGTTTCCTTCAAAGCCAAATAATGTTCCAATCACCTGCTTCGCAATCAATTTCTCATTATCAGCAAGTATAGGTCGTTTATCACCAAGCGAAAAATTACAGCTGTCAATATAACGGTCAACTCTGGATAAGATTTCCTTATATCTTTTAATATTGAAATCAACAAGCCATTTTGGTGGCGACTTCATTTTTGCCAGAAGAGATTCGTAATGCGGAATACATAAGCCTTCTGAAGCCAAAAATTTGCGTTTAAACTCTTCATCGTCCAGATACTCAATTATAACCGAGATATATCTTTCTTCTACTTCCTTTATCAATTCGCACACAATACATTTATTGGTGTTCTTTCTTGGGGGATACCTGATATCTCCTGTCTTTAGTTTGTGGATAATGTCAATCAAGAGGTCGCGATGGGTAAGAGAGATAGCCAGCGTGTCTTTGTAGCTCAGGAATTTATAAGAATGATAATTACAAAAACCAAAATTCTTCCGAAATTTCTTCCTGAACCCACTATCATTAATGTTCTCGTAAAGGAGATTATCAAAATATCTTTCAATTCCATCCTTTACCAGGAAACAAATGGGACATTCCTTTGTTTCACAGGCGTCCAGCACAGCGAAATATGGAAGGTGCTTTTCTTTCATAAATGTTTAGATACCACTCCTATATATCACTCTAAGCGTATCTGAAATTGCTCGGTAAGCGTGACAATATTATACATCTTGCTTATTATAGTTTTCTCTTACTGAGAAAAAGCTCAACCAGGTCAGTTTTAGTCTCCTCAAAAACCATCAATCTCTCAACATAGCTCAGTTTAATCCCCAATTTTCTTGTAATGGGCTCCAGCAATTTAAATGTCTCTTCTTTATCTACTAATATCTCCTGTGGCAGGAATTCAATATTTTCTATGATTTCCATAAGTTGCTCTGGTATCACTGAAAGCTCTGATAGAGTTCCTGTTGGCGGTCCTGTCAGGCGAAGATTTAATATATACCCCGAGGAGTACTCTACCCATAAGACAACATAAGGATAATAAGGTCTTTCATTTTTCTCCTGCACACCCTGAGGCGAATGAAAGAACCCTACCTCCCAGATTCCGGGACGCTCCTTAAATCTCTCATTGATTTTTGCCAGTCGCTTCTCATCAACATCCGGAATTTCAATTTCAGGTTTTTCAAAGGGTGATGGCTCCAGCCATTCATCGTGCCAGATTAAACCTTCTTTTGTCTTCTCAGGCACCCGAACTAAATATTGATTCTCCTCAGGAGGATTTAGCATCTCCGGGTTATCCTTAAAGCGCAAAGCCACATCTATTGTCTGGTATAGAGCCAGTGTTAAGAACTTCGCCTCATCGCTGGTGATAAACCAAGGATGGTATCCCGGAGAGTAATTCCGGAATAATGGCCAGGCTTTACGACCCCTGAATTTTAAACCAAGATTCTTTATTATCTGGTGGTCTTTCTTATGCAAAAATTCCCTATCCTCAAACGACGCCATCAGACATTTTTGCGAATGGAGCATCTCCGAGACCGTTATGGGTGTGTCACCTAACTGAAGTTTTAGATACCCTCTTAGTCCTTCAGTACCAAGATAGACCGCTAAAGCGAAATGTTCTCCACCACCACCCATTACACAACAGTAGCCAATCTCGCCACTGGTGGGATTTTGCACACCGAATACATCTGAGTCCCACATCCAATCCCAGCACCCCACTTCCTTAAATTCTACTGCAGCCTGATACAACTCTTTCCATTCCTGGAGTGATGGTGGATTGTTCTTCATTTTCATCACCTTTCGTTATGATTTTGCTTTGTAGAAAGCCATACCTATCCAGCGACTCGCGGATAAAAGAAGTTCGCCCTTGAGCGTTCCAGAGAGAATCTTCAAGCCATTCGGCTGACAGGAATTCTCATTTCATCCGCAGGTATACGCAGTTATGGTGGCGATTTTATTTTTGCAAATAAGTTGTCCTGTCTGTAAAATTCAAACAATCTTTATAAATACCAACCCGAATGTCAATAAAAGAAGAAGTAATATGAAATGTTTCAGCGAAAAATGAGACAAATTAAGGTAATTCTTTGGTTGTAGTTTCTTCTTTTCATCGTTCTTTTTCTTATTATAAGGAGGCTGTTTTTAGGTTTGTGTGATTTGGGTGTTTTCACTCGCAAGGTATATGTACACT
>JAGHBZ010000012.1 GCA_021160705.1 Candidatus Sumerlaeota bacterium | reverse complement strand
ATCCTGGTCTCCTGGCTTCCTTATAAAATCTTTTATCTATAAGGAGACCAGGAAGCCAGGAATAGGAGTTAACCTGTGAAGGTCATCTCTCATTTTCATATTTTAGAGATTTTGAGATTAGTGGTAGGCGATAAGGATGATGAACCTTGATAAACCGACTAACCGACGAACCGACTAAACCGACGAACCGACAAACCGACCCAACGGACATAACGGACTTAACGGACCAAACGGACTCAACGACTAAACCCTGACACTACCCTTGTGGTTTTGCAGAACCAAAAATCTGTCCCAGTACCCGCAGGGTCGCACGTAGTCGTTGCCTGTGCAAAGGATTCTTGCCCAGCGTTATCAACCAGCACAACCCGTACACAAACACCCGAATCACCATATCTATTCCCATTACCATACGGATAATCACCCGGGTCAAATACGAGGAGTGTTTCTGATGATACAGCAATATAGAGTTAAAAAGATGAACATAAGTGTTCTCTAAAAATCTCCGACTCACCGCTTTATGATAATGATAAATTGCAACTTGAGGTAGGTAGTATATTCTTCTGCCGTGTTGTCGTATGCGAAGACAGAAGTCTGCATCTTCAGCATACATAAAAAATCGTTCATCCAGTCCACCCACTTTTTGGATAATATCCGCAGGAAACAAAATGCAGGCTCCCATTAACCAATCTACTTCAAGTGAGTCTAAACGTCTTTTCTCTCTCGTTTTGCCAGAAAATATTCGCCGCATTAACCGACGAAAACTTATTCTCAACGGATGCAGGAGAGAATTGTCAGTGATATAACTCACGACCGAAGGAAACCTCCCATAAGAAATCTGAGTTGTTCCATCAGCAAGCAGAAGTGAACATCCCACTGCTCCTGCCTCCGGATGTGTCTGCAGGAATGTTATCATTTCGTCCAGCGCATTTTCTGTGAGTGCTGTATCCGGGTTGAGTAACAAAAAAAAATCCGCTCCCTTCCCCATTCGTAGACCCTGATTTACTGCTCTTGAGAACCCGACGTTTTCTGTATTGGCGATGATGTTTATTTCAGGAAAGTGCTCCTTCAATCGCTTAACGCTATTATCTATGGAGGCGTTGTCTATAACGATTATATTTAGACGTGCTCTCTTTGGCGAGTACTTGAACAATGTCTGAACACAGTACCGCGTGTTCTCAAATGAATTAAAATTTACGATTATGACGGCAAGCAATGGGAGGTTGTCAGAGTTGGTATTCATCTTCTTTTTTGATTCCGGTGTCTTCGGTGGGTTGCAGTCCGGGTCTTGGTCGGCAGAACCCTCGCTTTGAACTGCGAATTGATTCAATTATTAAACGTACATCCTCCGAATCAATCTTTTCTAATTCTGCAATCGCCTCTTTGATGCTCAGGTGCTGCCAGAACAGGATGCGATATGCCTGTTCTATAGTTTGACGACGCCTCTGGTCGTAGCCCGCACGCCGCAACCCGACCGTATTTATTCCGCGAAAGTAGGAGTTACCTTCTATGATGCTGAATGGCAGTACATCTTTACTTACCCTTGCCAGTCCGCTGATGATTGCCAGCTTACCGATATGAACAAATTGATGTACCGCTACATTACCACTGATATATACGCAGTCATCAACTACCACATGACCCCCAAGAAGTGCACCGTTAACTATAACTGTATCATTACCAATCTGGCAATCATGAGCTATATGAGCAGTAGCCATAATAAAATTTCCATTGCCAATCACAGTGGACTGTTCTGGTTGAAAACTTCGGTGAATGGTCACATATTCGCGGATGATATTGTTATCACCAATCTTTGTATAACTCCGACATCCAGTATATTTCTTGTGCTGTGGGTCATGCCCGATGACTGCACCATAGTGAATTTCGTTATTTCTGCCAATCTCCGTCCACTTATCTATAAAGACCTGTCCAAGTAGCCTTGTGCCTGAACCTATCCGCACCTGCTCTTTAATGATACAGAACGGACCTATTTCTATATCGTCTGCTAACTC
Source organism: Candidatus Sumerlaeota bacterium (assembly GCA_021160705.1). Taxonomy (GTDB): domain Bacteria; phylum Sumerlaeota; class Sumerlaeia; order MWCT01; family JAGHBZ01; genus JAGHBZ01. The sequence goes on along the minus strand of JAGHBZ010000012.1, from coordinate 1,074 downwards.
GGCAGTTGGGTCTATAACTGCCGTCGGATGAATTTTCATCTTCTACTCCTATTACTCAATAAGGGTAAAAAGAGCGTATGATTTTTTCTCCTCTGAATCAACGTTTAAATAATGAACGAATCCACTTTAAAGACCGCAATATATTTGAACCGTAGTATAAGGTGGAATAATATATCACGAGTTCTGGATTAAATTTTTCTTTAAACCGTGCAATTGATGGAATATTACCTCCAAGAAAATCAAACTGATGTATTCCTTGTTGATTGAGATTCTTAAACATCTCCCATAGTAACCAGGAATGAACTCCAGTGCCCATAGCGTCGCTCCGGGTAGCTGAGAAGGCATAATACGCACGTCTCCTGTCGCGAAAGACAATTATTCCACTGGCTAAATTGCCGGAGCTGTCTACAGCACCGATTAGGCTGCGCTTATCAACAAAAGACTCATTCTCAATGACCTGAGATATTAACCCCTCCGGGATAGGATTGCGCTGGTGATGGCGACGAAAAGTCTCATCTACCAGCTGGACCAATGATTTTGCACTAAATTCGGTGCAAAGTCTGAGTCCTTGTTTTTCGCCTTTTTTAATCTGGCGTCGTACTGAGCCATCAAATTTTTTCCATAATTCCTCAATGTCATCAATCCTGAGAAAATACGTATATGCTGGAGAGATGAGCCATCCTTTCTGCTGAAGTGGTCGAAAATCCATCATCCCCGGACTGCAAAATAAATGCACGTTATGATACCGTCGGGATAAGTAATCGGCAATAGTGCTCATTATTCTATGATGTCGGTAGATGGTATCAGAGATTTTTTCGCCGGTAGCTGGCGGGAGCAGGAACCCAGCATATTGCGTGGCAATAGCGTTGACTGCCAGACGAAATCCATATCGTTCCTTTTCTAAAAACGTGCATCCACCAATAATTTTACCTTCCGCTTTATCACGGCAACACAGTATACGCATTCTTTGTTGTGGAATGGCTAACGAATTGTAGAGCGATTTCCACCAAGATGAATGATAGATAGTACCCGCAGGGGAGCGTTCAACGAACTCATCCCATTCCTTATCCTTCT
>JAGHBZ010000437.1 GCA_021160705.1 Candidatus Sumerlaeota bacterium | reverse complement strand
GGTACTGAAACAAGCCCTGCGGTTGAATCCTGAATTTGCCCCTGCTTATGAGTTGTTAGGCGATATTTGTTATCTCGCACGAAAAAAACGCGAAGCTAAACACTTCTGGAAAAAGGCACTCTCACTTCAGCCCAATACCCAGCGCATTATCAAAAAAATCGCTAAACTTGAACAACGCACCACTGACACAACCACTACTTCGCCAGAGTGACCCTCTTTGTGCTTCTCCCTGTGCTTTACTTTGAATTTGCACTCAGAGGCTCTTTGCGATTAAATGTAAATATGTTCAAACGCAAGGTAATACTCTCATTGATTCTGGGAATCTACCTGCTGGCGGGCAATATCTCTGCTTCGGATTATCAACATCTGGAAATCGATTTACAGAACTCTCATAAATGGCGGGTACAGGCAACTTTTGTTAATCTCTTCGGTGATGGCAGCAAGGAATTACTCTTGTTCCCACCAGAATCTAATTCGCTTTCTATTTATTATTTCAATGGGAAAAATATGAAACATCTGAAATTAGAACTTCCTGCTTCTGCAAAGAACGCACGGCTCTTTTATTTACTCCGGTTTAACAATCCCAACATCTGGCATCTTGCATATCTTTGTGGGCGAACAATTTATTATTTTCCTGACGAAGAAAATACAATTAGCACAACCCCTGAACTTCTGACCACCCTGCCATCCACAATTCACTTATCCCCAGAACCACTTACCGCATATACCCTTATAAAAGACTTTGACCTCAATAATGATGGGAACGACGAGATTTTGTTGCCCGGGGATAATAGAATTGGATTTCTCTCACGCCGCCCTGATGGGAAATATGAGTTACAGTTTTTCCCCTCTAAATTTTATACAGAGAATTTATCCCTGAGGAGTTATAACACCCCGATTTATATTGGTAAACAAAAGACGAACGCTACTCAGCTCTCTCTGTGTAGGTGTACTCCCAATGTTTCTTTTTCTTTAAAAGATGTAAATGGTGATGGTCTGCTGGATTGCCTCAGCTTTAAACAGGATAGATGTTACATCTACTTGCAGAGAAAACACCTTATATTTCCACAGAATCCCGATTTTATTCTGCCAGAGATGGCGTCACCCATCGCGTATGATAACATTATTGAACTTAACGGAGATGGGATTCCTGATGTTGTCTTGACAAAGAGTCGGTATGACATTATGGCGCCATTGACCGTAGTTGAAATATTTTATGGCACCAGAAAACCAGGAACATCACGAGAAATAGAACTTGCAAAACAAAAAGTATATCGCCACAAAGACCCAATAGGATTGGTCTATCTAGCTGATGTGAATAACGACCATCGGCTGGATATTATCAGTACTTATTTTTCATACAACTTTGCGTCAGCGGAACAATTGATTGACTATGCATTTGGTAAGTGGCTGAGATTTAAACTCCGCTATTATTTGCAAAATAAGAATGGCACTTTTCCTGAGCTCCCGTCTTATGAGAAAGAGCTAACTGTTCGCCGAACTTTTATTCATCCTGTCTTACATTCAATTTCCTATGACCACGATGTTGATGGTAATGGCTGGAAGGATTTGTTTTTAATGCCTGATAAGAAGCATTGTGAGATTTATCTTTTTGACAAACAGAAAAAAGAATTTCCGAAACGACCCATCAGAATTGCGATTAAATCGCCTGACAGATTATTTGGTCTTCCTCTCATAACAGATATAAATGACGACGACACCAAGGACATTGCCATCTTAAAAACTGTTAACTCTAAGAAAATAGTGGAGATTTTTCTTCTTAACCCAATGAAGTGACTATATTTATACGCAAAGAAATCTTAACATAATGTACAACTTTAGTGATTCTTAGGTCTGAGAGGCTGTCCGATAATGCGAAATTTGAGAAAATTTAACCAGATGGTTAATTCTGTAACCTTAATAATTTCAAGCGTATTTCTGCGAACCAGATGGTTAATAATTTGCCAAAAATTGAATTGTCGGACAGCCTCTCTGACCCCTAAAGTTAAAATGCGGAAAAAAGTTTACATAATATATGCAATAATAGTGGTTATTAACGTCTCTTTATTTGCGAGCTGTTTCGCCAGAGAGCTTTATTATTCATTTAGTTCTCTTTCTTTTTCGAAGCAAATGTATTTTTATGACTTCGCGGACATTAATGGCGACAACCAGAAAGACCTGATTGCATCTAATCGGTCAGGAAAAGAGTTGTTCATCTACTGGCAAAAAGATGGAACGTTTACAGAAAAAAATCGCCTTACAATCAGGCTCTCGCCAGATACATTAGGAGTGGATTTTGTTGATATTGTGCCGTCAGGGGGTAAAGAGATTGTCTTAATAGAATCTGACAGAATCTCTTATATCTCCTTCAGAGAGGGTATGCTTTCCGATTATGATTATGAGGAAAAGACCCTTATGAGACTTCCAGTTCTGCGAAAGCCGAAAGGGGTAGAACTTGTATTAGATTTTTTGAAGAAATACGAGCTGGCTCAGGATATGAACGGAGATGGACGTGAAGACCTTATTGTGCCTTCAACTGAGGGGCTCTCGGTTATTTACAACATTGACCCTGGCAGATTTATCTTGCGCACATTACCGTGCCATTCAATACAGAAAGGTCGTGTAAGTCTCAGGTATAGGAGTTTCAGGCTCTCAGAACGCCCTATTTTAAATGAACTTAACTGGAGATTTCCCTGGTTTGGTAACGGAAAGAAAAGGTTATCGGCAATCGGCGACTCTATCTTTAATCTTGATTACTATACACACACATTCTCTCAGAGCTACTTCATATTTGATAAGAATAAAGACGGCAGGATGGACGTAGTGTGCAGTAGCACATTGTTTTTGCAACTCCCCGATGGTTCATTCAAAGAACAGGGAAAGGAAAAAGTAGAGGAAGAATTTGACCTTAAGCTAAGCATCTTAAAAAAAATCGGGATGCCTGTAAATTTTTGGAGAACTCAAACGCGTGTGGTGGATATAAATGGCGATAATCAACGTGAATTCATAGTAAGTCGTGAGACCGTGAGTGTCTTTACTCCGAAAACGGAAATCTGGATTTATCGCTGGGAAGAGGTGCGTGACCAGAAAAAACCTAAACCCAGATGGCATTTTGTTCTGAAAGGTCTACCCCCTGAATACGGAGTTCTCACAGGTTCTTATTCGCTTCCATTGATAGACCTGGATGGGGATGGTGACCTTGATTTACTCCTGATGAGGCTTAACTTTCAGGGTGCCTCAGTGAGGTCGCATCTCAAGTCGTTCATTCGCAAAGGTATTGAGGGCAAACTCCAGACTTTCCTGTGGGAAAAAGGTAAAGGATACAAAAGACCCGCTTTTAGCGTGCCGATTAGGATTGATTATAACGCTTATTTGTCCTACGGAGATACGCTGATAAAAATCATTTACGATAAGGATTTTGATGGCGATGGCAAACCTGACCTTTGCATTACTGAGGGCAGAAATAAAATTAAGATTTTTCGGTTTCTATCCGCTAAGAAAGGATACGACACAACACCTGTAGGTTATCTGATGACTCGCTATCCGATAATTTTCGTTAACACCGCTCTGCTCAATAATGACCGCAAACAAGACCTTGTGGTGAAAACTCATAACCCTGAACAGGACAAAAATTTCCTGTCTATATTTATCTCAAAAGACTAAAACATAGAGTACTAACTCCCTGAGCACTTTTTGTGGCAGATTAACAAAGCGGAGTATCCCTGATTAATTTCCATATCCCGGCGATGGAGATTGAGACCTTTCATAAATTGACGGATTAAGGTGTGATGAATTGCCTGAGATTACGTTTCACCTGTTTTTTTCTGATTCCCCAATATAAAGAGGAACTCAGATTTTTTTTGCAACTTATTCGTAGTCCTGAAGTAATTCACACCCTTATTATTCAACAATGTTAACGCGCTCCACCACAACTTCATCAAGATTAAGCCAGGAGTAAAGGTCGTTGGATACGTCAAAACTCAATATGTCAAAAGAGAGCTCTATCTCGTCAGTCTGCGTATTCATTTGAGGAATGATAACCTGCTCGTAAGTCTTTGGTTCGGAGGCTGAAGGTGCTGAGGCGTTAGTGCTGTAGATTAGTGTTTCCCAGGCACGCCAGTTGCCAAGTTGATTCACACGAAGCCGAAAATCAACGCTCTCATCAGCATTAGTTGCAGTACTTCCAACAGTCCATCTGATACGGTATACTTTGCTTTTCTCAATCTCAATAGCCGGGCTTTTCCAGAAAGAGGAACAATTAGATGACCCCTGGGGAGAGAGACTGATTTTCCCTGAGCTCCAGGCACTTGCAGGTGTATCGAATGGCGGGATTGTGCCAGCAAACTGCCAGCCTTCTGCATCCGCTTCAAATGAATAAGAAGCCACTACATTAGAGACTGGTGTCCAGAGTTCTGTGTCAACATTTGTTAGAGACGTCTGCCCATTATAAGTAGAAAAATAATAGTTCTCCTTGTTTCCCTTTGAGATACCAATTACAGGTGCGGAGGAAGTGTTTCCATCGCCATAGTTAAATTTAATTCTTCCGTCCTGATAAAGCACAACTTCTACATTAACCGGCGAGCCACCCCAGTAAGTCTCTGCTGCCCAGCGAATAATGACGTAGTCAGCGCCCTGTGTGATGAAGATGTCCTCCCCTATGCCATCAGTTCTCAGGTCATCCCAGAACGGAGCAATTCGTAGATTATTTATTAACCCGGTTTCACTACTCTCGTATTCAGGGGTAGAGTTGGCAAAATCCAGATAACCATTGGAACATACAAATACACTGGTGTAGTTTGTCCTGAAGAACGGAAATTCAAATGGAAGATTAAGCAACCAGGTCTGGTCATCTCCTTGCCAGCCCTGGGCAACCCCGCCACCTACGAATTCATTTGGTATTATGCTCTCAGTGTAATACTCTTCTGGAGGCACATAATTAGCAATCTTATAGCAGAAGTCATATAGGTCAATATGTTCTGGATACTCAAATTCAAGGGTTTGCATCCTGGCGGTAGCAATCCAGGAGTTCGCCATTGCTGAATAATAGTCTGATAAAAACTCATCCCAGACCGTATCAGCGGGAAAATCAATCACACTCCCATTATAGTCAGAGTCAAAATTCGAACTGCTCGCCGGGAAATAAATAGCCAGCCCGTGAGCATCCATCCAGGATGCACCGTGCGCTTCATAAATTACGACATCCTCCCAGGTATCCAGAGTGGACTGGGCTGCGGATTTTACTGCCTCCATATCAGTGTCCCAGCTATCCCTGATTGTTTGAGCAAGCGTATTAATGCTTGAAGCTAAATTATCCATCTGTGAAAGTGCCACTGCTGAGCATACTTCACTAAAACTATAGGATTCATAATATCGGTCAACTATTACAGTCCCCAACGATTCAGGACTCATTGTGGGGGTAGTTTGAAGGTCAGACAAAATGGTCTCGTATGGCCAACCATCCACGGGTACGGTCTCTTCAGAACTTACCATTACGTCTGCAGAGTCTTTAATTTGATATGCTACCTCCACCATTCCCATCAGGCAGGCATCGAATCCAACAAGGTCAATAGAACCGTATGTAGCGCTAAGAGTGGCAAGTGCATTCTTTACCTCTTTCATAGTAAGGTAGTCCCCTGAGGTATCATCCACACAGACCTCCTTGTAGATTAATTCTTTTTTCTTGAGAGCCTCCCGCCATCCTGCGCCATGATTCCATAAAATCAGGGCGTAATGCTCTGCCGGGTAGTTTGTTATTGCCCATTGAACGAAATTAATAATGGTTTGTGGGTCACCCACGTTGACTTCACCAATGCTGGTTCCCCAGGTGGTATCAGGCACATCGCCCTTCATCACGATTCCGCGTCGGGCGTCAGTCCAGTCGCCATACTCATTGGTCTCGCCAGGAATACGGTCGAACTCTACCACAATATTAACATTCGCATCTGAGCCTACACTTGCCATCTCCAGAAAGTCTCCAATGGCAAATGATTCAAGATTATTATCGCCATCAAGATAGACCATAAAAGTCCATTCAGCTCCAGTAGCAAACGTCGCTACACTCAGGAGCATTACCACCACTAATCCAAAACGGAATAAAAGCTTCATCTGTCGTCTCCTAAAAGTTATTTTATTTACTTAAGAATGGCGAATATTTATATAATCGGCATTCCGGGATAAATCAATAATATAATCCTGAAGTTTAGTACTTTTTGTTTCGTTATGCTCTGGGGACATTATGTATGAGTTCGGTGCGGAAACGCCCGGTTTTAGTCTAAAAGAAATACCAGAATTGGTTTAATGCTGAGACCTCTCCAGCAAATACATACTTTATTGCATCTACCCGGAAGACCTTTCCCGGAAGAGTGCATAAGTAATCATTAAACACAACTCTTGATGACGAACCAGCTGAACAGAGATACCTCCCAAGATAGAACCAGTCATTAAATGATTGCGATTGGTCAATGGTAATAGTAGAGACACCCAGATTGTGATAAATGATAGATTGAATCTCCGGAGCATTGTTGGGTTCAACGTTCCAGATAGCGTATATGTCGTAAAGCCCCCTCCAGGGCAGTGATGGAACGAAGAGCGCACTCTCAGAACGCCACTCAGAAGGGTCGGCAACAAACATAGAATACCCATCGTGGAGCTGTTTTGACAGGCAGTCATTGGGCTCCAGAGACCAGGTCCCTGTAGTTGAGAATGAACAACCATCAGGCACAAAATCAGTCTCAATGACCTGTGCCATACATCTTGAAATAGTCCATACCTCCACACCCATTGCTGTAAGTTCTGGTGCAATCTCCTGAAGTGCATCCGCAGTACTGCTCCTCACATGCCCTATAGCAAGGTGTGGAATATTTGGTGCATAGAGTGCTTGAAGGGCTAAATTGCGAATGAGCTCTTTTGCTTGCTCTTTGCTATTGCCATCAATAAACATATCTCGTTCCCCGGTTAGCAACCCATTCTGTTTTGCTACATCATACGCTACAGATGTGGTGATGGTTCGGCTGTCATAGAGGAAAAGATTCCGAGCCTTGAGCTCCTCACAGCAGACCTGCATTTTGTCCTCCTGCTGTGTGATAAGAGAACCCATATGGTTGTTCATACCAGTGACGTGGGGGAGCGAATCAAGATTTGTGGCAACTACCTCTCTTACCTGAGCAAGTGTCATATCATCGGTAATACCCCCGGGACCCGGGTCAGGAATGGAAATGGCTGCCATTGGCTGGTGAAGAATGACCTCTGAACCGCGATGGAATATTTCCTCTGCTGTTTGGTTGGTATAACTCCTATAAGGCAAAACCGCAAACGTCATCTTGAATGGGAGTCGGAGCATTTTATAAATGGGAGTGCCGGGTTGTGTAGGGTCAACTGCACCACAATCATCTATACAAATCCCGATATGTGGCGGAATAGGTGAGGGCGGGGGCGAAGGCAGAGGCGAGGTCAATGTAAATCGCAGTGCGTCAACACTTAACTTTGTCCCGCCTCCTGTCCAGTAGTCAGAGATGTTCACCACGCAGAGACGATTGATATTGAATGTGCCAAGCAGATGCCACCCGGAGGGAATGTAATTCATATTCACACTCAGGGTGGTCACACCATCGGCACTAATGATTTCATAGCGAGCGTCTTCAGCAAAATCACCATACAGAGCCCAGAACTCCACGGAGTACGTACCCTGAGGCAGTCCTTCTGCAATCCAGCGTGCACGCCCCGCTCCTGTACCCGGTCCATCTATGGTAAAATAGTAATATCCATAGTAACTGCCTGACTTTGAGAGTGTCCAGTTCCCGCTCAAAATCTCAAAGCTCGGGTCTTCCACGTCCAGTACAACCTGATAAGTTGTAGGTTGTGTAAGAGGAACATAATGATATACCCTGGATGGCTCAAATCTAATGAACCGCTCCTGTGCCTCTGAATCTCCAGCGACGACAATTACAGAAAGAATAAGCAAAGATAATATTATCCTTAGATATGTTATCCAGCTTTTCTGTATGGTGTTCTCCTCGTATAGCGATTCACTTATGGGGACACCACTACGCCGAGCAGGAATTTAAGAACCGCAATATCACCAATGGGTTATACCAGTCAATTGGAATTTGCCACTGGAGTTAATCCTCAAACGACATTTATGCAAAAAGTTCCAGGAGAAGTGTTGAGTTCCACATATCCTCGTTCACTTTCTTATTTCCGCCATAGAGGAATGGTCAGGATGTTTAGGTTTCGCCTGAGCGAGCTCGTGCATACGATGAAGAACCAGAAGCCACGACAACGTAGATTCAGCACCCTGATTCTGGTTAACCCCGGAGCTAAGAATACCATCACGACAGCCAGTAGTGGTAAAATCATAGAGCGGCTCATTTATGTCGTTTTCGCCGAGAAACCAGTTAAACCCAATATGGATTTGCTCAAGCCATCTGTTCTGCTGTGTTGCAAGATACGCCTCATAGCAGGCGTCAACCAGAGCAGCGACCTCTATGGGTTGCTGGTCGAATTGAGCTTTTTCACTCCCTCGCTTATACCAGCCCTGATTCCCGATTAAAGAGAGATGCCCATCATAGGGGTCGGTTTGTATCTTCACCAGCCATTCCAGGGAACGCAATCCCAGCTCTATCATATCCTCATTATGTAGCCAGCGTCCAGCAGAAATGAGAGCCTGTGGGAGACGAGCATTATCGTATGTCACGATGTCCTCACCCCAGAGCCAGTCCTCGGAGCAATTTTGAGCAAAGAGCTGTGCTAAGTTCTGAGCCAGTCTCTCGCCAATCCGACGCACTTCCCGTGCACCACTAAAACACCTAAGATATGCAATACAGCCAAGCACTGTATACGCCCAGGCACGGGGCGAGATAAAAGAAGCGGCTGCTGGAAGCGCTCGGTCAAACAGACGTGTGGCAAAAGCCAGCACTTTCTCATCCGGGGCATTCGCCACTGCGGTGCCTAATGCCCAGAGCGCACGACCGTGGCAATCCTCTGAGCCTACCTCCTCCAGCCACTCCCGGGAGTAAGACATAAAATTACGGAATCGTCCCCTACTCTGATTAAAGGCGTGGTTCAGAAACGCTAGATAAGTCCGCAGTAACGATAGTATCCGTTCATCGTGAAATAGACGCCAGTTCCGGATGGCAACTAATACTGCACGTGCGTTGTCGTCCGTACAGTAGCCGTGATTATAGTCTGGAATTGTAAACCTGCAATGCTGAAGCATCCCGGTCTCATCGGTCATAGCCTTTAGATGGTCAAGGCGAACTTCTGGTGGAGAGAAACGTGGTATTATGGCTCGCTGGTGCACCATCTTGCGTGCCTTCACACGCCCATATTCCTGTAACGCCTGTTCAAACGCCTGAAGATAACGGGTAGCTACCCTTCGCCAGACCATCTGTCTCCCAAACCGATATGCTCGCTTTCGCAACTCCTCTAATTTGTTCTCGTCAGCAAGTAAACTACATAGCTGTTCTGCTAATGCAGACGAGTCTCTGAAGGGAACCAATACTCCCCTCCCGTCAGCCAGCATCTCCTCCGCATACCAGTATGGAGTAGAGACAATGGCTTTTCCACACGCCACCGCGTATGCCAGGGTTCCTGATACAATTTGTTCCTTTGACAGGTAAGGGCTAACGTAGATGTCAGTCATAAGGAGGAATTTTGTAAGCTCCTCAAGGCTGACAAATTTGTCGTAAAAAATCACATTACGTGTCAAGCCCCTCTCCTTTACCAATCTCTCAAGCGACTCTCTGTAGCCCTCTCCCTGGCTACGTTTAATATGTGGATGGGTGGCTCCCAGAAGTATATAAACAACATCCGGGAATTCTTTTACTACCTTCGCCAGAGCTTCAATAGCTACTTCAATGCCCTTGTTAGGGCTAAGTAATCCAAACGTCAACAGCACACGCCGTCCATCTAACTCAGGGAACTCCTTCTTAAAATGCGAAGCAGGCAGAAAAGGTACATCAGGGGCACCGTGATGGATGAATATGATTTTTTCCTCCGGCACTCCATAGACTTCTCTTAGCAGTTCAACTGCTTTTAGAGCCTGAACAACCACAAAGGTAGAACGTGAGCATATCTCTTTTAGCACTCTGGATTGTCCATCAGAAGGCTGGCGCAAAACAGTATGTAGTGTTGTGACCACAGGCTTTTTGAGATTACCAAGTAAAGTAAGTATGTAAGAGCCATCTTCCCCACCAAATATGCCAAACTCGTGCTGAATGCAGACCACCTCAGTCGGGGAAACATTGAGGTAAGCTGCTGCCTCTTTATAGTCAAGCTTCTCTTGCTGGAGGATTTCAAAACGGACTTCCGGTCCGTAGTCGTAACCATTATTAACGTCATTCAGTGCAATTACCTGCACTGCTCTCTCCGGGTTTGACACCCCACCAATAATGTCAGATAAAGAGGTAACGAGGTCGGTAGTAAACGTAGCTATTCCGCACTGACGTGGTGTATAGCTGCCCACAAATGAAACGTGGATAGGTTTGGAAATTTTCCCTTGCATAGTCATCACCTCTTTTCTAACATCTTGGTTTATTTAAAAGTTATCCTTGATAACGTAAGATTACTCTCCTGGAGACGGCATACTCATCGGGAGTGAAGGAAACTTTTGCAGTATACCTACACTTACCTTAGAAATAATTACCCGGACTCATCCGCTGGTATAGGACACGCTCTTACATATTCCATCAATTTGTCCATATCAGCAGTAGCCAGGCAAATAGTAGTGTCAGCTGCGCCGTAGTAAAGACGAAGTTCATTCGTCTTTTTGTCGACCACTGTACCACAGGGGAAAGTAACACCAGGTACATCTCCGATGTGCTCATACAGCTCTTTTGGTCCAAATACCCACTCCTCACTACGGCGAATTAGTTTAGTGGGTTTCTCAAGGTCCAACAAAGCCAAACCAATCCGATAGAGACAACCCGAGGCAGTATGCCGAACTCCATGATAAATAATTAACCAGCCATCCGGGGTCTCGATTGGTGGTGGACCCAAGCCAACCCTGTGACAATCCCATTGCCCGTGCCTGACCGGGATTAGAATTTGATGGTCCCCCCAGTGTTTTAAATCCGGAGAGAAGGAAATCCATATATGTGCTTCTCCCCTGATAATCGGTCTATGAATAAGTCCAAACCGCCCATTAAAACGACGCGGAAATAACGATGCGTCTTTATCCTCTGGTGGCAGTAAAGTACCCAATCGGTTAAATGTTTGAAAATCTTCGGTTATCATAAGGGAAACCACCGGACCGCCTCTGGAAAAAGAAATGTAAGTAATTGCATAGGCATGGTGTTCTTCCAGCAAGACAATCCGTGGGTCTTCAATTCCCCATTTCTCTTCTTTAATCTCTTCGCTGGGTTTGAGTGTGGGTTTTGTATCAATGCGCCAATTTGTTTTGCCATCTTTGCTTCTGGCGATAGTGAAATGCGAAAACCCCTGCAGGTCTTCAACCCTGGCTAATAAGAGGGTCTCGTCATCAAACACCGTCGCCGCTGGGTTGAAGACCGCATTTGCTGGATACGGCCAGTCATCCGCTCTTAATATAGGATTTCCTTCGTAGCGATGAAATAACTCAATTCCTCTCATAACGCATCCCTTTCATAAAGATACATTAAGTTCTTATCTACATAATTTGTAAAAGAATCAATCTTCTCTATTTTGAATTATATACAATCTTTAGTAGAGTGCACACTTTTCCACTATAACATAAATAGAAATAATATTTTACAAAAAGTAGACCACTAAAATCAACAAAAAGATTGGTTCTTCTGATTTAGTTCTGCAGGAACGACCTTTAGTAGCCCGGTGCGTAAGCGCTGGGATTAATAGCAATAAAAAACATACAGGCTCCCGAGGAGCGACCTGTGATGAAAGACCTCCACATATCTCAGATAGAAAATGCCATTAGATTGGGCGACGGAAACGAATAGTCTGAACTAATTTCTCAGCCGCTGTCTCCTCTCTTAGCCAGGACTTCTTGACTCTACCTACGTATATTTTTGAACAAATTTGTGAAAAATTTATAACCAAGGTGTTAATGAAAAGTGAGGCATACTGCTACACCATCTCCAACATTCTTTTCCCTGATGAAATTCGCTTCTTGATGAGAGTTATATTTAAAACACGTGGGCTTTAAAAGGAGGAGGCGAGGACTTTCAATTATTACCTGCTTCTTACCTAAATGATTAGGATTAAAAATATATCAAAGCGCTGGCTTTATCTAATGTACCACAAAAAATCGTAATGAACTATAAAAGTTTGTGATAGAGTTTACGGACTTATTGTCACTTCTGAGAGAAGGACGCTTTCCAAATATAGCCAGGAGTTGGTATCATCGCCCGGGTCGAAACTCAGGATGTCGAAGGAGAAGACCGCAAAATTATCGCTGGTGTCGGTAACATTGGGGTTGAAGATGACGTCGTAAGTTTTCCACTCAGATGCAGAAGGAGCTTGCTGATTATAGCTATTGACCACACGATTCCAGCCCTGCCAGGAGCCTTTCTGGTTCACTCTGAGGCGGAACTGCACCGCGGAGTCAGGGTCAGTCACGTCACTGCTCATTTCAAACTGTGCACGGTATATCTTTCCATCCTCAATACTAATGTCCGGACTGTACCAGTAGGAGAAACAATTCGTTGAACCATCAGCCGAAAGACCCAGATGACCCCCAGTAGTAGACGTTATAGGCTCATCATACGGTGAGACTGCACCAGCAAACTGCCACCCATCAGTCCCACTCCTAAAATTATATGATAATACCTGGGTAGTATTTGTGATTGTTGCTTCTTGTATTCTTACCTCTTCTAAGTACAACCAGGAATTCGTATCATCACCCGGGTCAAAACTCATTATATCAAACGAGAGGGTTATTATGTCATCACCACTGCCGGTAACCTGCGGTGCAAAGAACACGTCATACCATTTTGCCTCACCAGCTGAAGGTGCCTGCTGATTGTAGCTATTCACCACACGACTCCAATCCTGCCACGAGCCTTTCTGGTTCACCCTGAGCCTGAATTGTATCGTCTGGTCACCTGCACTCGCACTACTACCTATCATCCACCTCGACCTATAAAGTTTCCCATCCTCTATCTGCACGTCTGGACTGTACCAATAAGAAAAACAATTGCTTGAACCATTAGGACCGAGACCTATATGTCCGGATTCATACGCGGATTGAGGAGTATCAAAAGGGTCAACAGTGCCTTGAAATTGCCAGCCCTCCGTGTCAGAATCAAAAGAGTAGAAAACAATCTGCTTGTAATAGGGTATAGCATTGAGGAATCCCGGATAAATCATATTTCCCGATGACGTAGCCGCCCTCGTGCTATAACTCTGTCCAATACAGCCAACAAGTACTGAACCGGAATCAGAAACCTTTCCACCGCCAGAAGCATTAACATTGGGCATACTTTTTACATCTGCAAAACTGAGATTTATTACCAGCATACATAACACTATTATCATAAATACTCGTGCCATTTTTTAGTTCCTCCTTTTGACACTCTGTCTCATTTCTCAGTGTTAATTTGCTTTTCCAGCTCAGATATTCTTTCCTGCAGTTGTTTAATCATCTCTTCCTGCGTATCTACCTTGCTTTTCAGGTCCTTAATTGCACATAAAAGTATGGAACAATAGGAATTTAAATTTATAAATTTGCCAGATTCATCTAGAACCTCTGGAGGCAAATCATCTGTCAGAACCCCAAGATGTGGAGAATGTCTAATATCTCTAACATTTTCGCCATCAGAATTATCAAATAGAGCCTCATTCTTATAT